>NC_004721.2 GCF_000007825.1 Bacillus cereus ATCC 14579
ATGGGCATGGTGTTCCGCCCATTTAATAAATTAATAGGGAATAGGTATTGACATCATGCTATATCCATGATTTATGAATTTCATATATTTGTAAATTTCCTATTGACATTTTTCCAAATTTCCAGTTGGAAAAAGTGTGACAAGATATTCCAACAATGCTATAATAGGAACAGTTACTGAATCGAACATTCGTTTTATCATCTGAGTTAGTGTTCGTATTTTGTAACATAACTGTAATATTATTTCATCTTGTCAAAACATGACATAGCATGCTAATATAGGTCATGTAAGGTAAACACATGAAAATGAATGACACTTAAATAATACATAACGTGATAGGGTGTGAGGAGATGAAGTAGATGTCGATGACTTTTTATACTGTAAAAGACATCATTGAAATGCTATCAGTAAGTGAACGAACTGTAAGAAGATGGATAGCTGACGGTAAGTTAGAATCTATCAAAATTGGCGGGCAAGTTAGAATTACAAATGACGGGTTAAACAAATTTATTAATTCAAATACTGGAGGAAATGAAAATGACAAACACTAATCAATTAAATACAGAGGTAAACGAAATCGCGGTAGTGGACGAGCAGGTAAATAAAAATGATATCGTGACAGTTGATAAAGTAACACCTAACATCTTTGCAGCAGACGGTTCAAAAGAAGTATTCTTCTCATCTATCCAAGCAACAGACCGTAAATCAGCGGTTAAAATGTATAACGCTATTAACTCAAGCGAAAACGCTCTAGCAGATCATAGAGGTGAAGTGTTACAAATTACAGATATGGTTGCACATGCTATTACATTAGAAGATGAAGTTACAAAAGAAAACGTTGATGCGTTACGTGTTGTATTGGTTGCGAAAGACGGTAAAGCGTACCACGCTATTTCACAGGGCGTTGTGTCATCTATTCAAAAGATTATTAGTATCGTAGGCCCAGCTCCTTGGAATGAGCCTTTAGAAATCGTACCTGTTGAAGTGAAAACACGTAAAGGATTCAAAACGTTAACTTTACAATTACAAGGTTAATTTCTCATAACAAATGAATGAGGTTGCACATTATGTGTAACCTCTTTTTTAAAAAAAGAAAGGATGTTGTGACGGTGAAAGGGATAGAAGATTTAGTACAAGTATCAATTCGTACAAATGAACGTGACATTGAATTTACATCTTTTAAAGGTCACATTGTGATTAAACAGTCTCTTGACGGGGAGACATCATCAGTAGTCGTTACACAAGACGAGTTAAATATGCTACAAGCTATTTTTAAAGGTGAAATGCCTGGGTATATGGATTCTATATTAAATAGAAGTTTGTAAGGCTTTAGAACCTGTAACAAGGCTTTACAGGTTCAAATAGCTTTATACAAAGGCAGGTGAGGATATGGCTAATAAACGGACAAGAAAGAAACAAATAAAGAAGCAACAAGATAGATCGTTGAAGCAGTTAGGATATAGTAGTAAACAAATATCAAAGTTACAAGGTTCTACTAGACAGAAAGTGTACAAACATGAGATAGAGAAAAAACGGAAACGTGATAATTATCATATGTTTCGTTCACTAGGTTTTGATTCGAAAGAGTCAAACAGAATGAAATCATGGAAACCTTCACGTATTGAATCGTTTCTATCAGAATTTAACTCTAAGTATTTGCTAGTTGTTTATAAGGATGTCACGGAAGAGACAGATAGTGAAGCGTTATATCTTATTAAGAATCGTACAAAGAAAAGAAGTACAAGCAGTATAAAGGCTAGTATAAAAGGTTGGTTACGTGCAGGTATGAATCAGGGTTACATAGGTGGTTATGAAATGGAAGTAGGAAACAAAGAAGAAATAGCATTTCATCAAAGAGCTTACCATTTTAGAAAGTATTTACAAGCGTATCACGGTCAGGGTAAACAGTTAAAACCATTACTAAACTTACTAGAGAACATGATGGTTTTGCTGTATACGGTAGAAGACAAAGACGAGTTTGTTTTGGACTTGATAAAGAATTTACGTAGGTTACCATATCCTGAAGCACATGCGAACGCTGATTATATAGAAGAGGAATTTGATTTAGAAGAAAGTGCGAACCACTTCTAGGGGGTTTATATAATGAGTAAGAAGACAAAAAAAGAGCGTCAAAAGTCGGCTAAACTTTTAACGCTAGACACAGAAACACGAGGTTTGACGGGCGACGTGTTTCGGGTCGGTTTGTTTGACGGTGAAAATTATTATGTTGCAAATACCTTTGACGAAATACTGAACATATTTGATCAGTATAAAAATTATGAATGTCACGTATACGTCCATAACTTAGATTTTGATTTAGGTAAAATAGCAACTACTCTATTTACACGTGATAGGGTGTGTTTTGCTAAATCAATCTTTATCAATGGAAATGTCGTGACATTACATGCTGACTCTATGATACTACATGACAGCCTTAGATTGCTACCCGGAACATTAGAAAAGTTATGTAAAGACTTTGGTTTGACAGATAATGCTAAGAAAGACCTGTCAGATATTATGAAAGAACAGGGGTATGCTATTTATAATGCGGATGGTTCTTTTAATAAAAGAAAGTCACTGGGGAACTATTTCGAAAATGTTCCGGCTGACGACCCTACATTAAATGAGTATTTAGAGTATGACTGTCGTTCGTTACATGAGATTCTTTCTATTGTTATGGACATTGCAGGTATAGATTTAGAAACATTGGTAAAATGTCCTACAACGGCTTCACTTTCTATGAGGGTGTTTAAAGAACAATATTCGGAAGACTATGACAAGGTAGCAACTCATTGGTATACAGGGGAGTGGGGTCGTTTCTTAGAAGACCATGTGCGACTTTCTTATTATGGAGGTCGTACAGAAGTATTTACACCACATTTGCAAAATGGGTATCACCTTGATGTAAATAGTTTATATCCGTATGTTATGAAAATAGCAAAGTTTCCAGTAGGATATCCAAACCTTTTAAAAGATGGACAAGCAGAAAAGAAATGGAGACACTGGAAACGTCGTGCTGTAGGTGGAGGTGTCATGTGGTGTCGGGTAGACGTGCCGGAAGATATGTATTTACCTGTACTACCAAAACGTGACCCAAGCGGTAAATTATTGTTTCCAGTTGGAAAACTGGAAGGTGTATGGACGTTACCCGAACTACTGGAAGCGGAACGAAATGGGTGTACAATAGAAGCTGTTTATCAAATGGTATATTGGGAACAGATGGAATATATTTTTAAAGACTTTGTTGAGAATTTTGAAGTATTAAAGAAAACATCTGAGGGTGCCAAGAAAATTTTCGCCAAACTCATTCAGAATGCCCTCTATGGAAAGTTTGGTATGCAGAGAAAGAGAACGTCATATGGAGATATGCGTGACATACATGATTTACAAGAAAAAGGTATTGAATATAGGGTACACAAACATACGAACAACGGTATTGAAATGGAATTTACCGAGTATTTATCAGAATCAAAGGCAATGTATATTCAACCTCATATTGCTTCATACGTAACAGCATACGCACGTATTTTGCTATATAGAGCGTTAAAGGAACAACATGAAAAAGGTGTTATCGGGTACTGTGACACGGATTCAATTGCATGTGAGTCTATGATGGATGCTAACATGATAGATAAGGAAGAGTATGGAAAATGGGATTTAGAAGGGGTTATAAAAGAAGGTATCTTTTTACAACCAAAATTCTATGCGGAACGTCATGAGAATGGAAAAGAAGTGATTCGTGCAAAAGGTATTCCTCGTGACAAGATGGAAGAAATATCTTTTGATAACTATAAAGAATGGCTTGAAATTATGAAAGAGGGCGAACAGGAAAGAATACATATTTTTGATGGACATCAGGCCCGAAAGAAATTCTCTACAACGTTAAAAGCGGACGAGCATTTTGATACACAACGTGAAATGAAGAAATCAATTAATTTGTTATTAGAACAGAAACGTATTATTGACTATAAAAACAATGTCACACGCCCACATGCACGTTATGATTATGGACCGAAAAAAGATGAAATGAACTATAAAGACTACCAAGAATACGAAAAGAAATTAAATGATATGTATGATGACGTAGACGATATTAAAGAATTAATAAATGATTTAGGGTATATCAAATGCATGTCTAAAGGTGATATGTATTATGAGGAATATAAACAATTCCCACGATCAGTGAGAAGTAAGTATTTCCGCAAAACAGGTATTCCAATTGATGTATGGTCAGAGGAAGCAGGATGGGAATTAAACGATTTGTTAGAAGAATTCCGTTTAATGGGGGTATGACAATGTTAACCGAAAGAGAACAGGATGCGTTAGAATGTATAATGGGGTATATGGAAGAGTTTGGTTTTGCCCCGTCTGTGCGTGACATGGCAAGTCGTATGTATGTGAGCCACAAAACCGCACACCGATATCTATTACAATTGGAAAGTAAGGGACGAATTAAGAGATTACATCATAGACCGCGAGCAATCCAACTGTACTAAAAAGGAGGAAAAGCTATGCGTGACAAATTGCTTGACTTTATCGTCGAACTATCACAATCTAGCAAACAAGTCGTAGCAAAGGAATACATATTAGATAGACTATTACAAATTACAAAAGAAGATTATAAGGAGCTTAAAGAACTAGAAAAGAAAGTAAAAGACTAGCCGTCACGGTTAGTCTTTTTTATTTGTCCAAAATGACACACGTGTGACGTTACACAGAACAATCGTTCGTATTATAGTAGATTTATAAGAACAAACATTCGATTAAGGAGTGAGTCACATGAAATCACTTGATGAATTAAAACATGCAGAAGAGAAACCAAAGTATAGATTAGGTGACTTCCAATTCTTTGCTAAAAAGAAAGATGAGGAAGAACCGGAGGAAGATGATCAAGAGGAAGAAGAGGAAGAACCAAAAAGCGATGAGGAGGCGCCAGCATGGGCAAACAATCTAGTCAAGAACATAGCGAAATTAATCAACCCAACGGAGCAACCGGAGGGAACGCAAAAAGTACCAGTACCGAAAGCACCACCGGAACCGGAGGAAGACGACGAGGAGGAAGAGGAACCCAAGCCGGAACCAATACCGCAGAATCCAGTGGGAAAATTCCTAAAGTGGTTGCTGTAGAAGTACCGGGAACGGAAGCTGATAAAGAAGCAGAGAAAAAAGCAAAGGCAGCCGAACGTCAGCGTAAATCTCGTGCCAATAAAAAAGCAGCAGCTAGCAAGAAAACATCATCACCGGCAAACGGTGACCAAATTAAAATTATGTTGCTTACCATGTCTACGATCATGGCGTCACGTCCGGGAATGGAAATGTGGATGCTATCACCTGATGAAGCTGAACAAATCGTCACACCATTATCTAGCATTATGGCAAAGTCGAATGTTGGGGAATCTTTGGGAGAATATGCAGACCATATTGCACTTGCAAATGCATGTTTTACGATTCTCGCACCAAAGTTTATCGCATGGCAAGCATCAAAACCAAAAAAGAAGGAGGTTCAAAACCCATATGTTAGAGCAAATTCAAATACCAACAGAACCAGCACAAACGAAAGCGGAAAGGCTCCAGCTAGTAGCGGACCAAGTCGCAAACAACCTACCGATGCACTTACGAATGTTGGCGGGTTCATATCTGAAATCATTCCACCAAGTGTTGGAGTCTAGTACAGAACTTGACCACAATTTAGATGTAGCGTGTGACAAGTTACGGGATGTGATTGACTATGTCCAACATGGTTATCATTCGGGCGAGTAGATGTATCTATCCAATCCCCTTGTTTGAATGGAATTACAAATGGAAACCGCACTTTCCTATTATGGAAGAATGGTTTACCTGTATAGGCGAAAAGTACGTCACATTAGAATATGGGAATGAAAGCTACCGCATGGACGAATCATTCTTTACAGAGCATGTCCTCCCTAAGATTCCCTATATTTTGCGCAGGGAAGCTTTGAAACGTGGTAAAGGAGTATCACGCACCGAAAAGAGTTATAGCAAGAAAGGTGTGAAGAAACATGAGTCTTACAACTATCGGCACGGATGAGCATGTGTTTTTATCCGGTCAGACAGGTACAGGGAAAAGCTTTACGGCTGAAGTGTACTTATCAGGTGTGACAGACGTCGACGTCGTGAAACTCGATACAAAAGGGGAAGTGCATGAAAGGCGTAAAAAGAAAGAACCAATATGGCGTGGATTAGTAGAGGGGAAAGACTATACCGTCGTTGAGCGTTTAGCAGATATTGACGATGTAGAGACACGAAAAATCATCTATGCTCCTATCTTTGAAGAACAGGAACAAGAATACTATGACAAGCTTATGAAATGGGTTTATATGCGTGAAAATACAATTCTATGGATTGATGAGTTAATGGAAGTCTGTCCGTCACACTTCAAGTATCCACCTTATTTAAAAGGATTAATGACACGTGGACGTAGTAAAGAAGCGACTGTATGGGCTTGTACACAACGTCCGGCAGAGATTCCCGCCATTGTTATGGGTAACGCTACACACTTTTTTATCTTTGACATGAACTTACCGCAAGATAGGGAGAAGATTGCAAAGACAACCGGGGCTATGAAATTTCTAGAAAAGCCCGGATATCGTAAGTTTTGGTATTTCCGTAGCGGATGGGATGAACCTGTTTTAGCGGAACTGAAACTATAAGGAGGTGATCATGTGGAGGGTAAATTTGCAGGGGTTGGTATGAAAAACCTCATCGTGCTATGGCTGATTATCATTATGTTTACGGTCATGGCAAAAGTTATCTTTACGAAATATCCTGTACCCGGATTAAGTGAAGTGGTACAAGCCGTATAAAGGAGGAAAACAATATGAATCTATTTAGTCCAAAATGGTGGATTAATATGTTTATCACAACATTTGTGACAATGATTTTTATCTACCTAATTAAAAAAGTGAGTGGGAAATATAACGTACCATTCGTAAAAACAATAGCAGAGGAAGTGTAGAAAATGGCTGAAACGAAAACAAAAGTATCACCGCAGCAGCGTGCACAATTATTCGCACAACAAACACGACAAAACTTTCAAATGTTACCGACAAAATCGGTGACAAGTGAACTTTCGAGCGTAGAATTTGAGCTACCAAAAACACGATTATTATCCCGCATCTTATTAAATGTTCAAGCGGTTGCAACGCTGAAATCAAATGCAGGGACAATCGAAAAGGATGCACTGTCACCTTATGGTATTTTACGACGTGTGACATTAGATTTCAATAATGGTTTCACACCTTTCATTACATCAGGACGTGACTTGTTTATGTATAACGTATTACGACAACGCCCAGAAGTATTATATCCGGGTGCTAACACGCAATCTATGGTGTATGTAGAAAATAAATCTTCTACAGGTGGAACGGATGCGAAAATTAATTTTACAATCCCAATTCCTGTATCACTAAATGAACGTGACCCAGTCGGGCTATTCCTATTACAGAATGCGGAAACAAATGTAAAGCTATCGGTTGATGTAGACGAACTGAAAAAAGCATTTAAATTAAACGTCACAAATAATGATCGTGTTGATTTTAAATCAATGAAGATTACACCGATGTTAGAAACGTTTACCATTCCACCTATGCCGGAAGCGTTCCCTGATATTAGTGTACTGAAAATTGTTCACTCAAAAGCGGACTTATTCTCAGGTGGTGGACAAAACATCGTCAAATTAAACGTCGGTACGATCTACCGCAAACTCATTTTCTATATTGAAGATGCGGATGGAAACCCAATGGCTCCAGAAGACTTTAACGGAAACATTGAACTCGTGTTTAACCAAGCTGACACGCCTTACAATATCGACCCGTTAGCGTTGACACATTTAAATCATATGCAACTCGGTTACCCACTCCCAAAAGGAATGTATGTCTTTGACTTCAGTAACCAAGGTATTACAAATCTAGGTGGTAGCCGTGACTATATTGATACAGAACGTCTAACAGAATTCTGGGTACGTTTCGGGTCACAAAAACCGGGTCGTATTACGGTAGTTTCTGAAACATTATCAAGATTACGATAAGGGGCTTTGCTCCTTTCGTTTTCTATAAGGAGGAAAACAAATGGCGAGTTTATTTCATCATACAGCGGATTTATATCCGGGTATGGGTTACTTGAATACAAGTCTAGTAACAGTACCAGAACCAGAAGACCAAGTAGCATTACCAGACGATCAAAAGATTGCTACAGATATGAAAGCGTCACATAGCCCTGTAACAAGCGGTAACATATGGCGTTCGATTGGTATTGTAATGGTTATTGTTATTTTACTAGGATACTTTGGGAGGGGTTAACGATGGATGCTCAAGCAATACAAATGCTTATCGGTAGTGTAGGTTTTCCTATTTTCGCTTACGTCTACCATATGATGACAATGCAAAAGACCTTAGAGACAAATACAAAAATCATGATTCGTCTTGAAAAGTATATGGACGATAATGACGAAAAGCAAGGTGTTACGCATGAGTAAAACATTAATTTTAGTCGTGGGGATTCTTGCGTTATGGTTCTTTGTTATCCGAAAAAAGAAGGCGTGATGTCACGTGAATAACGATGCAAAAGGGTTAACTTTTTTAACACTGTCTATCATTTTCTTGTGGCTTGTATTTGATGATCTAGTCGGTAAAAAACGTTTGTCACGTGTAGCGAAAATGATTGCTCCAGATTTAAACGTACCAAGTCTAGGTGATATTGCAAGTGATGTGACGGAAAAAGTAGTGGACGGTGCAAAAGAGTCCGTAAAAGAAACTGCTAAAGATACAAGGGAAGCTCAGAAAAAAGCGGATGATAAAGTAGCTGATGTTCTATATAAACCGCCTTTCAAAGTATCTAACAAAACAAAAGAGACACTAGACAGGCTGCATAAAAACAGTACAAACAGTAAAAAAGTAAGTGCTTATAAAGATAGAGGGTGGCTCGGTTATAGCTGGGAAGACCTTTGGAACGATGTAAAGGGGTGGTTTTAATTGAAAGAATTTACACAGTCCATGCCCTTCATTATTTTCTTTCTAATCATAACAATTTTATTGCAAACTTTTACAAACCAAAAAGTGACGGAAGGTTTCTTGACACTTGTATTGCTTTCTATGGTTGTTCTAAATAGCGATAAAATGAAAAAACTATTAAATGGGGTGAACGCATGAACAGAGTATTTGATGTGATTGCAGGCATTGGTGTATTAATAGGTATTTATTTGTTCCTATCAAACGGTAAACAAACAACATCTATTATTAGCACGATTGCAACGAATTCAATCAGCGGTATTAAAACGCTACAAGGACGATAGGAGGGGTTAACGTGAAACCAGAATATCGTAGCATGATGAATGGACAAGGAATAAATCATTTGGAGAAGGCGTTATATACGCCCTCCACTTCATTAGAAATCGGGTGTGACCATTACATGGGACACTATTCTATGCTTGTTCATCATGAAAATAAAAGGGTTCGTATCATTACACCAGAACCTTCACAAATGCCTTATGAACAAGTGCAATTTAATTTACAAAATAGCACAATATCAGATAAAGATTTCCCGCATGGTGAGTATTTAGGCGATGCCATTATGGGGATATAGGAGGTGTGACATATGTCTGAAATTGTACCTGCTGCGGGTGGATCGTCCGGCAAAAAAGGGAAGCTGTCAAAAAACCAAAAGATGCTATTTTTCGGTGGAGGGTTAGCCGTGATTGGTTTCTTTCTTGTCATGAGTCGTGGTAAGTCGTCTTCTTCATCTTCAGAACAAGAAGAAATACCGGATTACCTTACAAATTATCCGACACTCGGTCCGCAAAATGCTTTGATGAACGATCAAATGAATGCACTGATTGGACATCAAGAAGAGATGATGAATTCTCTTTTAGAAGCGACTGGTAAAAAGCCACCTTCAGAAGTATACCAATACCGTAGCGGTGATTATGCGGATGAAGCGAGCGCCTTAAAAATGCAATCTTGGTTAATCGGTCAAGGTATCTCATCTACTACCATTGAGAAATTCCGTTCAGAAAATGGATGGGCGGGTGATCGCACATATTATGCTGTAAAGGGATACACCGCTGACCAAGAGATGTTATTAGATGTATCGAAAAACGCGAGGGAAAAAGGGTATACCGTGTATAGCGAAGCACAAAAAGTAAAAACAAACGATGCACCGAAACCGGGGTCGCATACCGGAGCGTGGTAGCCAATGGCTTTAGATGTTAAACCATTTATAAATGATGCACAGCGCATACAAAAAGAAACAGGGATTCCCGCAAGTATTATTCTAGGACAAATGATATTTGAATCATCTGGAAGTAATCCCGGTGGAATGTCCGGGCTTGCCTATAACTCAAAAAACTTATTCGGTATTAAAGGTGTCGGTCCTGCCGGTACCACCTCTGTATGGTCTATGGAGTATGACAAAGGCGGGGGACGTGTTTCTGGTTTTAGAAAGTACAATTCCTATTACGAATCCATGCTAGACCATGCAAAGCTATTGCAAAACGCTAACTACTCAAAACACTTGCAAGGAGCGAAAACATACCAAGACTTTGCAAAAGGTATCAAAGCGGGTGGTTATGCGACAGACCCGAACTATGCGGGACAACTGATTAAAATTATCGAACAAAATGGATTGAATAAATATGATGATGGGACACCGTTCACCGGAGGGGGTTCGCTCCCGTCTGGTGGAGGGGATGATAAACGTGGACTTTTCAATGCAATCAGTGGCGGTGTCATTCGTGCCTTGCTTATTCTTTTATGCTTTGTGGCTTGTGTTCTCTTTTTTGCCAAGGCATTCCCACAAGTCGAAGCTACGGCAACAAAAGGAGCAAAGACTGTCACACGATCAGTAAAAAAACGGAAGAAAGGCGGTGGACAAGGTGGCGGATACAAACGGGTTGAAACTCAACGACAAACTCAAACAAGCGTATGACAAAGCCTTGTCACTCGGTCTACGTTTTACATCAGGATTCCGTTCTGGTTCAACAGGACCGAGCGGGAAGCCTGATAGCCATTCCCAAGGCATGGCGATGGACTTCGCCGGGTCAAAAGAGCAAATGGACCAATTTGCAAAATGGGCGAAAACGTCACCGTTATTTACGGAAGTGTTATGGCAAACTGCGGGTCACTATGATCACGTACATGTTGGGTGGCAAGAAGGGAAACACCAAGCCGGGAAAATGTATGTAGGTGACAAAACGTTAATTGATAGACCTAAGGGTGATGGTGGCGGGGATTTAACAACGTCTGGTGGCGGGGCTACGTCTTCGTCAAATGGTGACAAGACTTGGATACATACAGCATTTACAGGTATTGTACGTGCTGTCATCATTATTCTCTTTTTAATCATTGCACTATATTTCTTCTTCCAAGCGTTCCCTGATTTAAAAATAAAGTTATAAGGAGTGACAATCATGTCAAAATTCGATGAAAAGACCTGGAGGGAATCCCGTGTCACGTTACCCGCCCAGACACCTATCACACAATATTTTCAGGACACAAAACCAAACTACATTTTAATTACAAACCGTAATGATACAGAAATTTACTTGTCAACAAGTGCCGGGGTAAGCAAAAACGAGTATGCTATCAAAATTCCGCCATTAGGTAGGAAACTATATTCAAGACCAAAAACAATGACTCAAGTGTTTTTATATCAGGAATCAACGAAAGAAATTGTAATTGATTTAGAAACATGGGAAGGCGAATTTGAAGCATCAGCATTAAGTCAATCACTCGATACTGTACCACTTACAGGCGATCAAGTGCTTGGTATTGTACATGTTGGTAACTTCCCTGACAAACAGGATGTACTCATTGATAATTTCCCCACTACACAAAATGTAGCTGGTAAAGTGTCGGTCGAGAACTTCCCTGCACCTGTTAAGACAGTATCAGTGGATAACTTCCCTACACCTGTCAAAACGGTATCAGTAGATAATTTTCCTACATTACAGCAAGTAGAAGTAACCAATCAGCTACTACCTACTTACTATAAAAACGCTGAAATCATTACACCGCATGATACAGCGAATTTTAGCGAAACGTTAGCTATTACTGTAGCAAAAACAGGTGACGTTGCTCTTACATTTATGAACGGTGTGAGCGTTGTTTTAAACCTGTTGCAAGGTACAGTTTACCCGTTTCATGTTAAACAGGTAAAAGCTACCGGAACAACTGCTACTGGAATTGTAGCACTAAGGGGGTAACGTTTTGGAAACACGGTATACAGAACACAGTCACTTTAATAACTGGGGTTCAACAAGAGAAAAAGAAATTATTAGGCAACTATTACGTGACACAAATTCAGTAGGGAATATAAATGAAAAGTTTGATGTCTTAAAGCAACAAGGTAGAAACCTAGTTAGAAATACAGATTTTGTGAAAATGCCTTACATTCAGTCTAGAAGTAAGATTTATACATTTGAAGCGACAAAGGACTCTTTTATTCCTGATAAAAAATCGTTGTTCATTCAATCCGAAGGGTATGAATCATCTACTGATCCAAACAAAGATTTTGCCTTTCTACTAACAGAAACAATGTTACAGTACGAACAACTTAAAGTTTCTTTTTGGGTCTATCCTTCAGAATCAAATAAAGAAATGAATATTAGAATGGCTTATTCTCAAGGTGATGTTGTTTACTTAGGTGACCATGACCAATGGAATAAAGTTTCTATCCTATTAGACCTATCAGCTATAGCAAAACAAAATAACTACTTATATTTCAACATGCTTTCTTCCTATTCTATTTATATGACAGGGCTTGAAGTTGAAAGATATGTAGAAGAAACAAAAACGTATCCTACTAGCTTTAAACAAGTAAATGATGTGTTAACAGAAAACTCATCAACCATACAGAATACAAAAGGTAGTATTGAAAGAATGATTGAAGTTGCACAAACCTATGTTGAAAAAGTGAATACACTTTCATATGGGAACATTGCTACGCCTTACGATGCAAAGGTTGACCCTATCAATGGAAAATACCAAATAGATTGTAGCTCCTTTGCAAATCTATTAATTCACGGTATTCCCTACGATCAGTCACGCTATGTAAAAAACGAAAATGTAAACTCAAAACTATTCTTTCAAAATTTAGATGGATACAAGTACCGTTTTGCAAATGAAATAGCTAGATATGCGTTTGAAAAAGGATATTCCTATAAACCGAATAGCGACTTTTCAAATGTAGAACCGGGTGACGTGTTATTTTTCAGTTGGACAAACCGTGAAATGGGTGGAGATTTAGCAAAAGAATTAAGAGAGAATGCGTTTATGAAAATCGACCATGTAGCGGTATTTCTAAATAAGAAAAACGAATCATATTGGTCTACCCTACAATTTGATAACGGTATTAGTAGTGTTTACTATGATGCGACAAACGAATACATGTCACAATGTGTAATCGCTGCAAGGTTCCCTTTTTCTAGCGTGGATAGTCAAGTACAGTCTTCAAACCTGCTGTATGAAGGCGATGTTGTAAGAAATGTTAGCAATACCACTCAGGTCTATACATACACACTAGCCGAGCCTTTAAAAAAAGGAAAATACTATTCATTTGTATTTGATGGAAATGTATTAACAGATGATTGTTACTTTGTTTTACAAGTCAATAACAAAACGATCTATACGGACTATGGGAAAAAAGGAAAATATAACGGTATTACAACGTTTTACTTCCCTTACTTACTAGACGATATAGCCGACAAAATAGCGGTTGGTATAGGTAGGTCTGGTAGTACAGATTTAAACAGAAGCGCTGTAATGAATTGGTGTATGTTATTTGAGGGATATGAAAGGGATAAAACAAGCTATGTGAAACCTGCAAAATCGTTTATTAGAAACTTCAATCTAATTCCTAGTTTAGAAGCTGATTTATTAACTTCATATGCACCTTATTATAAATACGCTATAGAAGGAGAAAAGATGTATTTCAACTTCTCCTTACCTTTTAACACGCTACGCACCGGAAACCTATTACTAGGAAACATACAATCTGATGCGCCCAAAACAACACAACGTCTTCCTATAAATTTAATAGGTGAGAACTACGAAGCGATTAATGGTGTACTACAGATCTCTTGGAACGGTGACATCACAATTGTACCTTATAACCAATCTGTAAAATGGCGATATGGTTTAGCGAATGGGTGCATATTCAAAAATGTATAAGGAGGGTTACAAATGGCCTTACAAATTACGTACGGTATGGAGGTGTTCGGGAAGCAATTAGACTTCCCGAAAGCTTATCTACAAATTGTAAATATTAATGGTGATAAAACATATATGACAGTGCAAGTTATCTTGTATGATGATGACCAAAAGGGGAATGTAATTAACAGACTGCAATACGGGTTTAAACCATCTATTTTAGATTCTGCACCTAACTATCACAAACAAGGTTATGAATATATGAAGACATTACCAGAGTTTAAAAATGCGATTGATATTTTAGAAGAAGGACAAATATAAGGGGGAATTAATATGACAGTAATTGCTGATTTATCACATCATGAAACAGTAGATTGGAGTGTTACAGGTAAGGTGTTAGACTTTGCTATTTTACGTGTACAAGACGGAAGTAGAGTAGTAGACAGAGAATATAAGAAGAATGTAACAGGGTGTAAAGCGTACGGTGTGCCTTTTGGGAACTACGCATTCTGCCGTTTTGTATCTGAAAATGATGCTAAAATCGAAGCACGTGACTTTTGGGAACGTGGTGACAAGGATGCAAAGATTTGGTTTGCAGATATTGAACAGGACACAATGTCTGATATGAGAGCCGGAACACAAGCCTTCATTGATGAACTATATAGACTAGGCGCACAGCGTGTAGGTGTATATGTTGGACATCATAAGTATAGACAATATCAGGTTGACAAGTTACAGCGTGTAGAAGCTGTATGGATTCCACGTTATGGCGGTAAGAAGCCTGACTTCCCATGTGATATATGGCAATATACAGAAACCGGTAGACTGCAAGGTGTATCAGGTGAAGTTGACCTAAACTACCTAAATAATGGGTATACGTTAGAGAAGTTGACAGGTGTACCGAAAGTGAAAGCTAACTATTTTGTGACAGGCGGTTTCAATGATCCTGCTGCAATTGCAAAAATGAAAGAGTTTATGGAACAAAACGGATGGTGGTATGAAGTGAAAGAGGGGTGACGATAAGTCCCCTTCTTTTTTTGTTTTATTGTGAATCATAGATATAGATTGTTGTCAATAGTGGTTATTCAAATGGGCGATGAACCTATGCCCAT
>NC_004722.1:0-7500 GCF_000007825.1 Bacillus cereus ATCC 14579
TAGCCACTTTTTTTTGATATTATAGTTGTGTTTTCACTTTGAATAAGTTTTCCACATCTTTATCTTATCCACAATTTGTGTATAACATGTGGACAGTTTTAATCACATGTGGGTAAATAGTTGTCCACATTTGCTTTTTTTGTCGAAAACCCTTTCTCAATACAAACGACGTTTTAGGTTTTAAAATCGTTTTCGTATAAATATACATTTTAATTTATTAGGTTGTACATTTGTTGCACAACCTTTATTCTTTTACCAACTTAGTAAAGGAGGGACACCTTTGGAAAATATCTCTGATTTATGGAATAGTGCCTTAAAAGAATTAGAAAAAAAGGTAAGCAAGCCTAGTTATGAGACATGGTTAAAATCCACAACGGCTCATAACTTGAAGAAAGACGTATTAACGATTACAGCTCCGAATGAATTTGCTCGTGACTGGCTAGAATCTCATTACTCCGAACTAATTTCAGAAACACTATACGATTTAACAGGGGCAAAATTAGCAATTCGCTTTATTATTCCCCAAAGTCAAGCTGAAGAGGACATTGATCTGCCTCCAGTTAAGCCGAATCCAGCACAAGATGATTCAGCTCATTTACCACAGAGCATGTTAAATCCAAAATATACATTCGATACATTTGTTATTGGCTCTGGTAACCGTTTTGCCCATGCAGCTTCATTAGCTGTAGCTGAGGCGCCAGCTAAAGCGTATAATCCACTCTTTATTTACGGGGGAGTTGGACTTGGAAAGACACATTTAATGCACGCAATTGGTCATTATGTAATTGAACATAATCCAAATGCAAAAGTTGTATATTTATCATCAGAAAAATTTACAAATGAATTTATTAACTCTATTCGTGATAATAAAGCTGTTGATTTTCGTAATAAATATCGTAACGTAGATGTTTTATTGATAGATGATATTCAATTTCTTGCTGGAAAAGAACAGACTCAAGAAGAGTTTTTCCATACATTTAACGCATTACACGAAGAAAGTAAACAAATTGTAATTTCTAGTGACCGACCACCAAAAGAAATTCCAACTTTAGAAGATCGTCTTCGTTCCCGCTTTGAATGGGGACTTATTACAGACATTACGCCGCCAGATTTAGAGACACGAATTGCGATTTTACGCAAAAAAGCAAAAGCTGAAGGGCTTGATATACCAAATGAAGTTATGCTTTATATCGCAAATCAAATTGATTCAAATATTCGTGAATTAGAAGGTGCACTTATCCGAGTTGTAGCTTATTCATCTTTAATTAATAAAGATATTAATGCTGATTTAGCAGCTGAAGCACTTAAAGATATTATTCCAAATTCTAAGCCGAAAATTATCTCTATTTATGATATTCAAAAAGCTGTCGGGGACGTTTATCAAGTGAAATTAGAAGATTTTAAAGCGAAAAAACGTACAAAATCAGTTGCGTTTCCTCGCCAAATTGCAATGTATTTATCGCGCGAGCTTACAGATTCCTCTTTACCAAAAATAGGTGAAGAATTTGGTGGACGTGATCATACAACAGTTATCCATGCCCATGAAAAAATCTCTAAACTACTAAAAACCGATACGCAATTACAAAAGCAAGTTGAAGAAATTAATGGTATTTTAAAGTAGTAGCTGAATAGTGTGAATAACTTACCTTGTTTTACGCACAGTCTATCCACATGTAGATAGACTGTTTTTACATCCTTTAGCGGGGTTATCCACATATCCACAAGCCCTATTACTATTACTACTATTTTTTATCTTTATTAATTAAATAAAATCTTATACTTACCGGAGGTTTTTCTTTATGCGTTTTACAATACAAAAAGACTATCTTGTAAGAGGTGTACAAGATGTAATGAAGGCAGTTTCTTCTCGTACAACAATCCCTATCCTTACAGGAATTAAAGTTGTAGCTACTGAAGAAGGGGTTACATTAACAGGAAGCGATGCTGATATTTCTATTGAATCGTTTATTCCAGTCGAAGAAAATGGAAAAGAAATCGTAGAAATAGCTCAATCAGGAAGCATTGTTTTACAGGCAAAATATTTTAGTGAGATTGTAAAAAAACTACCTAAAGACACTGTCGAAATTTCTGTGGAAAATCATTTTATGACAAAAATAAAATCTGGAAAATCAGAATTTAACTTAAATGGTTTAGATTCTGCAGAATATCCGTTATTACCACAGATTGAAGAACATCATGTATTTAAGATACCAACGGATTTACTTAAGCATATGATCAGACAAACTGTATTTGCAGTTTCTACTTCTGAAACAAGACCGATCTTGACAGGTGTAAACTGGAAGGTATATAACAGCGAGTTAACTTGTATTGCAACAGATAGTCATAGACTAGCACTTCGAAAAGCGAAAATCGAAGGACATAATATTGCAGATGAATTTCAAGCTAATGTTGTTATCCCAGGTAAGAGCTTAAATGAATTAAGTAAGATTCTAGATGAGTCTGAAGAAATGGTGGATATCGTTATTACGGAGTATCAAGTATTATTCCGTACAAAACATTTATTATTCTTCTCAAGATTGTTAGAAGGAAATTATCCAGATACAACACGTTTAATTCCAGCAGAGAGTAAAACGGATATTTTTGTGAATACAAAAGAATTCCTACAAGCAATTGATCGTGCTTCACTATTAGCGAGAGATGGCCGCAATAACGTTGTTAAATTATCAACTTTAGAGCAAGAAATGCTAGAGATTTCTTCGAATTCACCAGAAATCGGAAAAGTTGTCGAAGAAGTACAATGCGAAAAAGTAGATGGAGAAGAGTTAAAAATTTCTTTTAGTGCAAAATATATGATGGATGCATTGAAAGCTTTGGATAGTACAGAGATTAAAGTTAGCTTTACTGGGGCGATGAGACCGTTCTTAATTCGTACAGTAAATGATGATTCAATTATTCAATTAATTTTACCGGTTCGTACTTACTAGGTAAGGAATAAGGGTTGCTAGTTTAAAGATGCTAGTGGCCCTTATTTGATTTTTGGGTATTACTTTCCTAATGCTAGTTTATTTAGTACAATGAAAGAATGAACACTTTCAGAAAGTGAGCGATTTTATGAAACGTATTAAAATTTCAACAGAGTATATTACACTAGGACAATTTTTAAAGTTAGCTGATGTAATTGATACAGGTGGCGCTGTAAAATGGTTTTTACAAGAATATGAAGTGTACGTGAACAACGAACTTGAAAATAGAAGAGGTCGCAAACTATATGCGAATGATGTTATTGAAATTCCAGGAAGCGGAACTTTCCAAGTTCAGGCATAAAGGGGGAGCCCTTTGTTTATTTCAGAAATACAATTAAAAAACTATCGCAATTATGAAAAATTAGAGCTTTCCTTTGAAGATAAGGTAAATGTAATTATCGGCGAAAATGCGCAAGGGAAAACAAATTTGATGGAAGCTATTTATGTTTTAGCGATGGCGAAATCTCATAGAACCTCTAATGATCGCGAACTTATCCGCTGGGATGAAGATTTTGGTCAAATAAAAGGGAAATTACAAAAAAGAAACAGTTCTTTGTCTTTGGAATTAAATATTTCGAAAAAAGGTAAAAAGGCAAAATTAAATCAACTTGAACAACAAAAGTTAAGTCAATATATTGGCGTGATGAACGTTGTCATGTTTGCCCCAGAAGATTTAAATCTTGTAAAAGGAAGCCCTCAAGTAAGAAGACGCTTTTTAGATATGGAATTAGGACAAATAGCTCCTGTATATTTGTATGAATTAAGTCAATATCAAAAGGTGCTCACGCAACGAAATCACTTGTTGAAAAAAATGCAAGGGAATAGTAAGAATGAGGAAACGATGTTGGATGTATTTACACTTCAACTAATTGAGCATGGTGCGAAAATACTGCAAAAACGTTTTGAATTTTTGCATTTGCTACAGGAATGGGCAGCTCCAATTCATCGAGGTATAAGCCGTGGATTAGAAGAGTTAGAAATTGTCTATAAACCAAGTGTAGATGTATCAGAATCAATGGATTTGTCGAAAATAAAAGAAGTATACTATGAAAGTTTTCAATCTGTGAAACAACGTGAAATTTTCCGTGGTACGACTTTAATTGGTCCTCATCGTGACGATTTACAATTCTTCGTTAATAGTAAAAATGTTCAAGTCTTTGGTTCGCAAGGACAACAACGAACGACCGCACTATCCCTAAAATTAGCTGAAATTGAATTGATTTATTCAGAGGTTAAAGAATATCCAATCCTTTTGTTGGATGATGTTTTATCAGAATTAGATGATTATCGTCAATCACATCTTTTAAATACAATTCAAGGAAAAGTGCAAACATTTGTTACAACGACGAGTGTCGACGGAATTGAACACGAAACATTAAAAGAAGCGAAAACAATTCATGTAACGAACGGCACTGTAGATTGTGAAATAGATAGGGAATAACCCCTGTTTAAATG
Organism: Bacillus cereus ATCC 14579; assembly: GCF_000007825.1. Lineage (NCBI taxonomy): Bacteria > Bacillati > Bacillota > Bacilli > Caryophanales > Bacillaceae > Bacillus > Bacillus cereus. The sequence continues at coordinate 4,440 of NC_004722.1, forward strand.
GAAAAGTAGGTGATCTTTGTGTCAATGGAACAAAAGCAAATGCAAGAAAATGCATATGATGAAAGTCAGATACAGGTGCTTGAAGGACTAGAGGCAGTTCGGAAACGCCCTGGTATGTATATTGGATCTACAAGTGGAAAAGGGCTTCACCATCTTGTTTGGGAAATCGTAGATAATAGTATTGATGAAGCACTTGCAGGTTATTGTGATGAAATTAATGTTAGTATCGAAGAAGATAATAGTATTCGTGTAACGGATAATGGGCGTGGTATTCCGGTTGGTATACAAGAAAAAATGGGACGTCCAGCTGTAGAAGTTATTATGACTGTTCTCCACGCCGGTGGTAAATTTGGCGGTGGCGGTTATAAAGTTTCTGGTGGTTTACATGGTGTTGGGGCATCGGTTGTAAATGCTCTATCAACAGAATTAGAAGTATTTGTACATCGTGAAGGTAAAATCCATTACCAAAAATACGAAAGAGGTATTCCGGTTGCGGATTTAAAAGTCATTGGTGACACCGATCAAACAGGAACAATAACTCGATTTAAACCAGATCCGGAAATTTTCCAAGAAACAACAGTATACGATTTTGATACGCTAGCAACTCGTATGCGTGAATTAGCGTTTTTAAATCGTAATATTAAATTAACAATTGAAGATAAACGTGAACATAAGCAAAAGAAAGAATTCCATTACGAAGGTGGAATTAAATCATACGTTGAGCATTTAAATCGCTCAAAACAACCGATTCATGAAGAGCCTGTGTACGTAGAAGGTTCAAAAGATGGTATTCAGGTTGAGGTTTCTCTTCAATATAACGAAGGATACACAAATAATATTTACTCATTTACGAATAACATCCATACGTATGAAGGTGGTACACATGAGGTAGGTTTTAAAACAGCTTTAACTCGTGTAATCAACGACTATGGTCGTAAAAATAGCATTTTAAAAGATGCGGACAGTAATTTAACTGGTGAGGATGTTCGTGAAGGTTTAACAGCAATTGTATCAATCAAGCATCCAAATCCACAATTTGAAGGACAAACGAAGACAAAACTTGGGAATAGTGAAGCGAGAACAATTACAGAGTCTGTATTCTCAGAGGCATTTGAAAAGTTCTTACTAGAAAATCCTAATGTAGCGCGAAAAATTGTAGAAAAAGGTACGATGGCTGCACGTGCACGTGTAGCTGCGAAAAAAGCGCGTGAATTGACACGTCGAAAGAGTGCGTTAGAAGTTTCAAGTTTACCTGGTAAATTAGCTGATTGCTCTTCGAAAGATCCAGCAATTAGTGAAATTTACATCGTAGAGGGTGACTCTGCGGGTGGATCTGCAAAACAAGGACGCGATCGTCATTTCCAAGCAATTTTACCGCTGAAGGGTAAAATTATTAATGTGGAAAAGGCGCGCTTAGATAAGATTTTATCAAATGATGAAGTTCGTACAATTATTACGGCAATCGGTACAAATATTGGTGGAGACTTCGATATTGAAAAAGCACGCTATCATAAAGTTATTATTATGACCGATGCCGATGTTGATGGCGCACATATTCGTACCCTATTATTAACGTTCTTCTATCGTTATATGCGTCAAATAATTGAGTGTGGTTATATCTATATTGCACAGCCGCCATTGTTTAAAATACAACAAGGTAAAAAAATTCAATATGCTTACAACGATAAGGAACTTGAAAAAATCTTAGCTGAGCTACCAGCCCAGCCGAAACCAGGAATTCAACGTTATAAAGGTCTTGGGGAGATGAATCCAACTCAGCTATGGGAGACGACAATGGATCCAGAAGTACGTTCGTTACTTCAAGTTTCTCTTCAAGATGCAATAGAAGCAGACGAAACGTTTGAAATTTTAATGGGTGATAAAGTAGAACCGCGTCGTAACTTTATCCAAGAGAATGCAAAATACGTGAAGAACCTTGATATTTAAATGAGTAATGACAGGAATCTAAGTATTCCTGTCTTCTACATATAAATCAATGTATGTGTAACGGAAATGTAAGAGGAGGTGCTCGTTGATGTCAGACAATCAACAACAAGCACGAATTCGAGAAATTAATATTAGTCATGAAATGCGTACCTCATTTTTAGATTACGCAATGAGTGTTATCGTATCTCGTGCATTACCAGATGTTCGTGATGGATTAAAACCTGTGCATCGTAGGGTTTTATATGCGATGAATGATTTAGGAATTACAGCTGATAAAGCGTATAAGAAATCAGCACGTATTGTCGGTGAAGTAATCGGTAAGTATCACCCTCATGGTGATTCAGCCGTTTATGAAACAATGGTACGTATGGCGCAAGATTTTAGTCAACGTTATATGCTTGTAGATGGGCATGGTAACTTCGGTTCTGTAGATGGAGATTCAGCAGCAGCAATGCGTTATACAGAGGCAAGAATGTCTAAGATTTCTATGGAATTAATACGTGATATTTCAAAAAATACAATTGATTATCAAGATAACTATGATGGTTCCGAAAGAGAACCGATAGTACTACCAGCGCGTTTCCCTAATTTATTAGTAAACGGTACAACAGGTATTGCTGTTGGTATGGCAACAAATATACCGCCGCATCAGCTTGGCGAAGTAATTGATGGTGTGCTGGCATTAAGTCATAATCCTGATATTACTATCGCAGAATTGATGGAATATATTCCTGGTCCAGACTTTCCGACGGCAGGTTTAATTTTAGGAAGAAGTGGAATTCGAAGAGCTTATGAAACAGGTCGCGGTTCCATTATGCTTCGTGCTAAGGTTGAAATTGAAGAGAAGTCAAACGGTAAACAATCTATTATCGTAACTGAACTACCTTATCAAGTTAATAAGGCGAGATTAATTGAAAAAATCGCAGAATTAGTTCGCGATAAGAAAATTGAAGGTATTACAGATTTACGTGATGAATCAGATCGTAATGGTATGCGTATTGTCATGGAAGTACGTCGTGATGCTAATGCAAACGTACTATTAAACAATCTATATAAACATACAGCGCTTCAAACAAGTTTCGGTATTAATATGTTGTCTCTTGTAAATGGGGAG
>NC_004722.1:12500-27500 GCF_000007825.1 Bacillus cereus ATCC 14579
GACCTAAGCCGAGGCCGACAGGCGTAGGCGATGGACAACAGGTTGATATTCCTGTACCACCTCTTTATCGTTTGAGCAATGGAGGGACGCAGAAGGATAGAAGAAGCGTGCGATTGGTTGTGCACGTCCAAGCAGTTAGGCTGATAAGTAGGCAAATCCGCTTATCGTAAAGGCTGAGCTGTGATGGGGAAGCTCCTTATGGAGCGAAGTCTTTGATTCCCCGCTGCCAAGAAAAGCTTCTAGCGAGATAAAAGGTGCCTGTACCGCAAACCGACACAGGTAGGCGAGGAGAGAATCCTAAGGTGTGCGAGAGAACTCTGGTTAAGGAACTCGGCAAAATGACCCCGTAACTTCGGGAGAAGGGGTGCTTTCTTAACGGAAAGCCGCAGTGAATAGGCCCAAGCGACTGTTTAGCAAAAACACAGCTCTCTGCGAAGCCGTAAGGCGAAGTATAGGGGGTGACACCTGCCCGGTGCTGGAAGGTTAAGGAGAGGGGTTAGCGTAAGCGAAGCTCTGAACTGAAGCCCCAGTAAACGGCGGCCGTAACTATAACGGTCCTAAGGTAGCGAAATTCCTTGTCGGGTAAGTTCCGACCCGCACGAAAGGTGTAACGATTTGGGCACTGTCTCAACCAGAGACTCGGTGAAATTATAGTACCTGTGAAGATGCAGGTTACCCGCGACAGGACGGAAAGACCCCGTGGAGCTTTACTGTAGCCTGATATTGAATTTTGGTACAGTTTGTACAGGATAGGCGGGAGCCATTGAAACCGGAGCGCTAGCTTCGGTGGAGGCGCTGGTGGGATACCGCCCTGACTGTATTGAAATTCTAACCTACGGGTCTTATCGACCCGGGAGACAGTGTCAGGTGGGCAGTTTGACTGGGGCGGTCGCCTCCTAAAGTGTAACGGAGGCGCCCAAAGGTTCCCTCAGAATGGTTGGAAATCATTCGTAGAGTGCAAAGGCATAAGGGAGCTTGACTGCGAGACCTACAAGTCGAGCAGGGACGAAAGTCGGGCTTAGTGATCCGGTGGTTCCGCATGGAAGGGCCATCGCTCAACGGATAAAAGCTACCCCGGGGATAACAGGCTTATCTCCCCCAAGAGTCCACATCGACGGGGAGGTTTGGCACCTCGATGTCGGCTCATCGCATCCTGGGGCTGTAGTCGGTCCCAAGGGTTGGGCTGTTCGCCCATTAAAGCGGTACGCGAGCTGGGTTCAGAACGTCGTGAGACAGTTCGGTCCCTATCCGTCGTGGGCGTAGGAAATTTGAGAGGAGCTGTCCTTAGTACGAGAGGACCGGGATGGACGCACCGCTGGTGTACCAGTTGTTCTGCCAAGGGCATAGCTGGGTAGCTATGTGCGGAAGGGATAAGTGCTGAAAGCATCTAAGCATGAAGCCCCCCTCAAGATGAGATTTCCCATAGCGTAAGCTAGTAAGATCCCTGAAAGATGATCAGGTTGATAGGTTCGAGGTGGAAGCATGGTGACATGTGGAGCTGACGAATACTAATAGATCGAGGACTTAACCATATAATATGTAGCAAATGTTATCTAGTTTTGAAGGAATATGCCTTCATAGTTTGGTGATGATGGCAGAGAGGTCACACCCGTTCCCATACCGAACACGGAAGTTAAGCTCTCTAGCGCCGATGGTAGTTGGGACCTTGTCCCTGTGAGAGTAGGACGTCGCCAAGCAACTAAAAACACAAGTCATTTGACTTGTGTTTTTTTATTTCCCATGAAATAGATTTGGTTCCATTAATAAAAAATTTGAAATATAGTAAGGGATTTTTTGAGCAGAAATACTTAGAAATTGATAAATAAATGGATAATCTTCAGAACCATAACTTCCAAGTAAGTCATACCACCAATCTGTTTCATATCTAGAAATCATGCTTAAATTATAGAGCAATAAATAATGAATGAGGAGTTCAGGTAATATTGGCTTAGGATTTCTAGGGTCAGTCGTAAGTGGCAAATAATAAGTATTAGTAAGATGTTCATAGTATAAAGGAGTACTGTACATAGGATTCCATGATTGAATAGGCGCTGTAAAAAGTAAATTCGATTCATTAGTCTTCTTAGGTACGTGTTGTATTGATAAATGCTTACAAGATGTTTCAATGTAACGAGAAAATCTCTCTTTAGTCATATGTAATCGATCTAGTAGGTTGACTGAAAAGGAGAGCTCATTTTTAATTGTTGAATCAATTTTATATAAAGTTGATCCTTTTTGACTATAACGAAATAAATTTTGTAATTCTGGAATATTTCCCATTAGTTCTAACATGTTAAATTTTTCTGCTTCTAAGTGTTTCATGTGAAACAGTTGTTCTGCAACATGAGTAAACAATCCGTTTTTTTGTACCTTCACCTCATCTTCTAAAAATTGATACCCTTGTTTTTTTCGTTTGCGAGTTGTAACGCCATGAGCTAAAACAGTAGTGGATTCAGGATAGTTAGGGTCAATAGTTAGTAGGCATGCTTTAAACAGTTGACTAATTCCATAAAATAACAACATTGGTTGAATGGAAAATGGAGCTGTCTTATATAATTCATAATAATTTTTCCCGTGTTCTAAGTAATAAATAAAGGGATAACAATTTTCAAAACTTTTTTTTTCTGCATCCTGAATAGAGGATTTTTCATAACAACGGGCAAGATAACGTTGTACGTTTTGAGATGAAAAAAAGAAACTTAACTGCTGCCAAGTACAAGATGTTTGATGCATATATTACGCTCCTTTTATTGTCTAAAAATTCTAACATATATATACGTCCTTGACAGTATTTTAACCAATTGATAAGCTACTAATAATAATTTCTGGTATCATAGGGGGAACAATTATGTGGGAATCTAAATTTGTTAAAGAAGGTTTGACTTTTGATGATGTATTACTTGTACCAGCTAGGTCAGATATATTACCAAGAGAAGTAAGTGTTAAAACAGTTTTATCTGAAAGCTTACAGCTAAACATCCCGTTAATTAGTGCAGGAATGGATACAGTAACAGAAGCTGACATGGCTATTGCAATGGCTCGCCAAGGTGGTTTAGGAATTATTCATAAGAATATGTCTATTGAGCAACAAGCAGAGCAAGTTGATAAAGTAAAGCGCTCTGAAAGCGGCGTTATTTCAGATCCTTTCTTCTTAACTCCAGAACATCAAGTATATGATGCAGAACATCTTATGGGAAAATATCGTATCTCAGGTGTACCGGTTGTAAATAATTTAGATGAGCGAAAATTAGTTGGTATTATTACAAACCGTGATATGCGCTTCATCCAAGACTACTCAATCAAAATTTCTGACGTAATGACAAAAGAACAATTAATTACAGCTCCAGTTGGTACTACACTGGAAGAAGCTGAAAAGATCCTACAAAAGTATAAAATTGAAAAACTCCCTCTTGTTGATAATAACGGTGTATTACAAGGGCTTATTACAATAAAAGATATTGAAAAAGTAATTGAATTCCCAAACTCTGCTAAGGATAAGCAAGGACGCTTATTGGTTGGAGCAGCAGTTGGTGTAACAGCGGATGCTATGCTTCGCATCGATGCATTAGTAAAAGCTAGTGTAGATGCAATTGTACTTGATACAGCACATGGACATTCTAAAGGTGTTATTGATAAGGTAAAAGAAGTTCGTGCTAAATACCCATCACTAAATATTATCGCTGGAAATGTTGCTACTGCTGAAGCAACGAAAGCATTAATTGAAGCTGGTGCAAACGTAGTTAAAGTTGGTATTGGACCAGGTTCTATTTGTACAACACGCGTTGTAGCCGGTGTTGGTGTACCACAATTAACTGCAGTTTATGATTGTGCAACAGAAGCCCGTAAACACGGTATTCCAGTTATTGCTGATGGTGGTATTAAGTACTCTGGTGATATGGTGAAAGCTTTAGCGGCAGGAGCACATGTTGTTATGCTAGGTAGCATGTTTGCAGGTGTTGCAGAAAGCCCTGGAGAAACTGAAATTTACCAAGGTCGTCAATTTAAAGTGTATCGTGGTATGGGTTCTGTCGGTGCGATGGAAAAAGGAAGTAAAGATCGTTACTTCCAAGAAGGTAATAAAAAGCTTGTCCCAGAAGGTATTGAAGGACGAGTGCCATATAAAGGACCTTTAGCAGATACAGTTCACCAATTAGTTGGTGGCTTACGTGCAGGTATGGGATATTGCGGAGCACAGGATTTAGAATTCTTACGCGAAAATGCACAATTCATTCGTATGTCAGGTGCTGGCTTACGTGAAAGTCATCCTCATCACGTACAAATTACAAAAGAGGCTCCAAACTACTCATTATAATGTCTTATATACAAATAGACAGAGATTTGATATCTCTGTCTATTTTTTTTTGATTATGTTAGAATAACGGTTATGTGAGTACATAGATATTGGGGGTAGCAAAAGTGAAAGGTATGTTTTGCAAAAGATTCATTGCTTTGGTAACAGTGCTTACACTAGCTTGTAGCATTTTTATGCCATATAGCAATGCATCAGCTGAAACAGGAGCCGCTTTAAACATTGAAGCAGGTGCGGCAATTTTAGTAGAAGCGAATTCTGGGAAAATTTTATATCAAAAGAATGCAGATGAATTATTATCCATTGCTAGTATGACAAAGATGATGAGTGAATATTTAGTTCACGAAGCAGTGGATAAAGGAAAACTTAAGTGGGACCAGAAAATTAAGGTTTCTGAATATGCATATAAGGTTTCACAAGATGCTTCATTATCAAATGTTGCATTAGAAAATGGTGGCTCTTATACAGTAAAAGAGTTATACGAAGCAATGGCAATCTTTTCTGCAAATGGTGCAACAATTGCATTAGCAGAAGCAATTGCAGGTAAAGAAGTAGACTTCGTAAAAATGATGAATGACAAATCGAAAGAACTAGGGGTAAAAAATTATAAATGTGTCAATTCTACAGGGTTAACGAATAAAGATTTAAAGGGAATGCATCCTGAAGGAACAACAGCGGATGAAGAAAATAAAATGTCTGCAAAGGATGTTGCAACTTTAGCACAACATTTAATTAAAGATTATCCAAAAGTGTTAGATACAGCAAAAATCCCTAAAAAAGAATTCCGTCCAGAAAAAGAGAAGTTTGGAATGTCGAACTGGAACTGGATGTTAAAGGGCTTAGTTAAAGAATATGATGGCGTAGATGGCCTAAAAACAGGCTCAACTCCAGAAGCAGGAGATTGCTTCACTGGTACGGTTGAAAGAAACGGAATGCGTTTTATTTCTGTAGTTATTAAAACAAGTTCTCATACAGCACGTTTTGATGAAACAAAGAAGCTATATGATTATGGATTTGCTAACTTTGAAGTGAAACAAATGTATAAAAAAGGTTCTTCAGTAAAAGGACAAGAAACAGTACGAGTAGAAAATGCGAAAGATAAAGATGTAGCAGTTCAAACGAAACAAGCTATTTCACTTCCAGTGCCAAAGGGAAGTAAAGATGTTTATAAAACAGAATTAAAAGAATCAAGTAAGGGACAAGAAGCACCTATTAAAAAGGGAGCTGCGCTTGGTCAAATGGTAATTACGCCAAAAGATACAAACGACCCTGGATTTTTAACCGGTAAGTCACTGCAAGTGGATCTTGTAACGACATCTGAAGTAGAAGAAGCAAACTGGTTTACTCGTGCTATGCGCGGAATTGGTTCATTCTTTAGTGGTATGTGGAATAGTGCTGTTGATACAGTAAAAGGTTGGTTTTAAAAGCTCCTCACGATAGGAGCTTTTTTTTATTCCTATTTTTCATACCGACTTTATGAAAAAGTAGTAGACAAGCATCTGATAGTTAGTGGTAGAATGTAAGAGTATTCTTAATTTTCGCCTTTAACGGGGGAAAGCAATTCACCTAGGGGGGTTTTTGTACATGACAAATGTAACAGGGACAGAACGTGTAAAACGTGGAATGGCAGAAATGCAAAAAGGCGGCGTTATTATGGACGTAGTTAACGCTGAACAAGCAAAAATTGCAGAAGAGGCAGGCGCAGTTGCCGTTATGGCATTAGAGCGTGTACCAGCAGATATTCGTGCAGCAGGTGGCGTTTCTCGTATGGCAGACCCAACAATTGTTGAAGAAGTTATGGGTGCGGTGTCAATTCCGGTTATGGCAAAATGCCGTATCGGTCACCTTGTAGAAGCACGTGTATTAGAATCATTAGGGGTAGACTATATCGATGAGAGTGAAGTATTAACTCCTGCTGATGAAGTATACCATTTAAATAAACGTGATTACACAGTTCCATTTGTATGTGGTTGCCGTGATATCGGAGAAGCTGCACGTCGTATTGCAGAAGGTGCATCTATGCTTCGTACAAAAGGTGAACCAGGAACAGGAAACATTGTAGAGGCAGTGCGTCATATGCGCCAAGTCAATGCAGAAATCCGTCAAGTTGCGAGTCTACGTGAAGATGAGTTAATGACATATGCAAAAAATACTGGCGCTCCTTACGAAGTATTACTTGAAATTAAACGTCTTGGTCGCTTACCAGTTGTAAACTTTGCGGCAGGTGGTGTAGCAACACCAGCAGATGCAGCATTAATGATGCAACTTGGTGCTGATGGGGTATTTGTTGGATCTGGTATCTTCAAATCAGAAAACCCAGAGAAATTTGCACGTGCAATCGTTGAAGCAACGACTCATTATGAAGATTACGAACTAATTGCAAGCCTTTCTAAAGGATTAGGTAATGCAATGAAGGGTGTCGAAATTTCAACGTTATTACCAGAACAACGCATGCAAGAGCGTGGATGGTAATTAAAGGAGAACTTTAAAATGGTGAAAATCGGTGTACTAGGTCTTCAAGGTGCAGTTCGTGAGCATGTAAAATCAGTTGAAGCAAGTGGTGCAGAAGCTGTTGTTGTAAAGCGTATAGAGCAACTTGAAGAGATTGATGGTCTTATTTTACCGGGCGGTGAAAGTACAACAATGCGCCGTCTTATTGATAAGTATGCTTTCATGGAACCACTTCGTACATTTGCAAAGTCTGGTAAACCAATGTTTGGTACATGTGCAGGGATGATTCTTCTTGCGAAAACACTTATTGGCTATGAAGAAGCACATATTGGGGCTATGGATATTACAGTTGAGCGCAATGCGTTCGGACGCCAAAAGGATAGTTTTGAGGCTGCGCTTTCAATTGAAGGCGTGGGTGAAGACTTCGTTGGTGTATTTATCCGTGCGCCGTATGTTGTAGAAGTAGCTGATAATGTTGAAGTGCTTTCTAAACATGGTGACCGAATGGTAGCGGTAAGACAAAATCAGTTTTTAGCTGCTTCATTCCATCCGGAATTAACAGATGATCATCGTGTAACAGCATACTTTGTTGAAATGGTAAAAGAAGCGAAAATGAAAAAAGTTGTATAAGTAACTTGCAACTTGTATAAGATTATAGTAAATTGATGGTAACAATTTTATAAAATAAGCGTGTTGATAGGAAATAGTAACAAATGTCGTTTCTTATAGAGAGTCGATGGTTGGTGGAAATCGATAGAAACAGTTTGTGAATCCATCCTGGAATGGAATGTGGAATATCTTTTGGATTAGTAAGCATTCCCGGTGAAGAGCCGTTATTTCTACTTGAGAGGAAAGCGGTAATGCTTTCAACTAGGGTGGCAACGCGGGTTAACTCCCGTCCCTTTATATAGGGACGGGAGTTTTTTGTGTTTTATAAAATAAAAGGAGGAGTATACAATGCTTGATATTAAATTTTTACGTACAAACTTTGAAGAAGTAAAAGCGAAATTACAGCATAGAGGCGAAGATTTAACTGATTTTGGTCGTTTTGAAGAATTGGATACGAGAAGAAGAGAACTACTTGTTCAAACAGAGGAACTAAAAAGTAAACGTAACGAAGTATCTCAACAAATCTCTGTATTGAAGCGTGAAAAGAAAGATGCAGAAGCTCTAATTTTAGAAATGCGTGAAGTTGGAGAAAAAGTAAAGGATCTTGATAACGAACTTCGTACAGTTGAAGAAGACTTAGAAAGATTAATGTTATCTATTCCAAATATCCCTCATGAATCTGCTCCAGTTGGTGAAACAGAGGATGATAATGTAGTAGCACGTACTTGGGGAGAAGTGAAAGAATTTACTTATGAGCCAAAACCACATTGGGATCTTGCTACTGATTTAGGAATTTTAGATTTTGAACGCGCTGGGAAAGTAACAGGAAGCCGCTTCGTATTCTACAAAGGTGCTGGTGCAAGATTAGAGCGTGCTTTAATTAGCTTTATGCTTGATCTTCATACTGATGAGCATGGATATGAAGAAGTATTACCTCCATATATGGTAAACCGTGCAAGTATGACAGGAACAGGACAACTTCCAAAGTTTGAAGAAGATGCATTCCGTATTGAAAGTGAAGATTACTTCTTAATTCCAACAGCTGAAGTACCTGTAACGAATATGCATCGTGATGAGATTTTAAATAAAGAGCAATTGCCTATAAGATATGCTGCATTTAGCTCTTGCTTCCGTTCTGAAGCAGGTTCAGCTGGGCGTGATACACGTGGTTTAATTCGCCAGCATCAGTTCAATAAAGTAGAGCTTGTGAAGTTCGTAAAACCAGAAGATTCTTATGAAGAGTTAGAAAAGTTAACAAATGATGCAGAACGCGTGTTACAATTATTAGAGTTGCCATATCGCGTTATGAGCATGTGCACAGGCGATTTAGGATTTACAGCAGCGAAGAAATACGATATTGAAGTATGGATTCCAAGCTATGGCACATATCGTGAAATTTCTTCTTGTAGTAATTTTGAAGCTTTCCAAGCGAGACGTGCAAATATCCGTTTCCGCCGTGAACCAAATGGAAAACCAGAACATGTTCATACATTAAATGGATCTGGTCTTGCAATTGGACGTACGGTTGCAGCTATTTTAGAGAACTACCAACAAGAAGATGGTACAATTATAATTCCAGAAGTTCTTCGCCCTTATATGGGAGGAAAAACAGTTATTAAGTAAATTTAAACATTCATCGGTATGAGTGATTGGTAATTATGAGCGTTGTCAGTACTGTAATGTAGGAAGGGGAAAGTAAAATTTTCCTTTCCTCATAATTTATTTTAGTAGGGTTGACTAACTGTTTTTCTTTTGATATTATATTTGATGTCAATATGGAGGTATACCCAAGTCTGGCTGAAGGGATCGGTCTTGAAAACCGACAGGCGGCGAGAGTCGCGCGGGGGTTCGAATCCCTCTACCTCCTCCAGATATAATTGACAACAGCGCATATAAGTGGAGATTGGAGAACTCGTTACCAACACGTAACGAGTTTTTATTTTAAAACCAATCATAAAGTATGGTGTAAGGTAATTTTGTCCTTATTACACACTCATATTCCGATGATTATCTTCATAGATATGAAAGGAGTCAACATGGATCTTATTATACAAACGTTTCCTTTAGATGGAAAAACTTTATATTATGTACAATGTCCTGTCTGTAAGAACAATAGAATTTTAAACAGTGGTGCAAACGTATCACGCATTATTAGTGATGATACATTCCGTAAACTTTGTGGTTGTACTTGTGATGTAAAACCAGCTACGAGTAAAGTAGAGGCGCCAAAACAAGTTAAAAAAGCAGCTGTAAAGAAAGAAGCAGCTCCAAAACGTACAGGTAAAGTATTAACGGCAGTAATTAACGGGAAAGAAATGACTGTTAAAGAGATTGCTGAAGCATACGATATTAGTACAAGTACTGTTCGTCAGCGCATTAACGCAGGAAAACCTGAGAGTGAAATTATTGCTCCAACAAAGAAGAAGTAATTTAATAGGAAAACCCGTGCATATGCACGGGTTTTTTATTTTACAAGTTTACGTGTTTGTTTTAAAAAATGGCCAATTTTTTTTATGATTGGTTCGATTGAATCACCATCTTTTAAAATATCGAACTCATTAATATTTAAGCGTAATACAGGGCATGAATTAAAGTTGTTAATCCAGTTTTCATAACGTCCATGCATTTCTTTCCAATACTCAATTGGTGTTTGCTGTTCCATTGGGCGCCCGCGTTCTTGAATACGATCGACAATATCATCGAAAGAACCTTCTAAGTAAATTAATAAGTCTGGATGAGGGAACTAAGGAGTCATGACCATAGCGTCAAATAAACCTTTGTATGTTTCATAATCAGTTTCCGTCATTGTTCCTTTTTCATGATGCATCTTTGCGAAAATTCCAGTGTCTTCGTAAATGGAACGATCTTGAACAAAACCGCCACCATATTCAAAAATTCTTTTTTGTTCCTTAAATCGTTCTGCTAAAAAGTACACTTGTAGGTGGAAGCTCCAGCGAGTGAAGTCCGCATAGAACTTGTCCAAATATGGATTGGAATCTACTTTTTCAAATGATGTGCGATAACCTAAAGCATTAGCTAATGCAGTTGTCATAGTTGATTTACCCACACCTACTGTTCCGGCGATAGTGATTACTGCGTCATTGGGTATATCATATTTTTGCCTTAAATTCATTATTATTTCGACTCCTTTAAGAGAGTATTTTGAAGGGCAGATAGGATAACGTTTAAATCATCAGGATTTTTTACAAAATCCATATCGTCGCCATTAAATTTCAATACTGGTATTTCCGGATGATCTTTTTTAAAAGCATCCATTGCTGTTTCATAATCTTTTGTGAGCTGTAGTAAGTAATTTGGATCCATGTTTTTTTCAAATTCTCTTCCGCGCATGGCGATTCGTTTTTGCAATGTTTCTAGGCTAGCTGTTAAATAAACAATGACATTTGGCACAGGCATATCTTGTGTAAGGATACGATAAATTTGCATGTATTTGTCATATTGAGAGTCTTTTAATGTGCGGGATGCAAAAATTAAATTTTTAAAGATATGGTAATCCGCTACTACTGGTTTCCTTTGATTCAAGTACTTTATGTTAATGTCTTCTAATTGTTTGTATCTATTACAAAGAAAGAACATCTCTGTTTGAAAACTCCATTCGTCGATGTCTTCATAGAACTTTCCTAAAAAGGGATTTTCATCAACAATCTCTTTTAGTAAGTGGAGTTGCATGTGAGTTGAAATTTCCTTCGCAAGTGAAGTTTTTCCAACACCAATTGGTCCTTCAACCGTGATAAATGGTACTCCGGTCACGCTGTTTCCTCCTTTCAATCAGTGATTTACCGTGACTACTAAAAACACAAAACAGAATTATTGTAGCACAAGAGGGAAGCGAGCGGGTTAATTTGATATAAAAAGTTAGAAAATAGATATATGTATTAATTAAATTTTATTTTGGTTGATGATGTTATATTTGCTTTCAATGTAGTTTCCATTATTTTTAAAGCATGTATATTATCTTGGTCGTTGTTAGAGGCGATACAATCCTGTGGTACATACAATTTATAATTTCTCATATGAGCATCATTAGCTGTAAATAGGATACATATATTTCCGGCAACCCCTGTTAATATTAGATTTTCTATTTTTAAATAACCTAGTAATGAATTTAAAGGTGTTTCATAAAAAGCGGAATAATGTGGTTTAATAAAAATGTACTCATCAAAACTTGGAGCAATCTTATGGATTATATTTTCGCTATATTCATTTGTGCAATGGGTAATAAGTTGGTCGATATCAGATCTCCAAAGTTGATAATGGTCATTAACGTAAATTATAGGATAGCCAAAGGATTTCATTTTTTTCTTTAATTGTAAAATAGGATTTGTTATAGTTTCGCATTTTTTAGCTAGAATGGGTCCGTGGGAAAATTGAAAGTCATTAATCATATCGATAATGAGCAAGGCGGTATTTTTCATATGTAATCCCCTCTCTTTTTTCTTTTAGGGTGGATTGAATTTGTAAAAGTTATCCCCTGTGTAGTAAATGGAAATAAGTGTACTTTATTTGTAATGAAAGGACTATGTTATGGAACAAGATCAAGATATTTATTTTATGCAATTAGCGATAGAAGAAGCTAAAAAGGCAGAGGAAATACAGGAAGTACCAATTGGAGCAGTTATAGTGTTAGATGGTGAGGTAATTAGTGTTGCCCATAATTTAAGGGAAACTGAGCAAAGATCAATAGCTCATGCTGAGTTGCTAGCGATAGATGATGCATGTAAAAAATTAGGGACATGGCGTTTAGAAGATGCAACATTGTATGTAACATTAGAACCTTGTCCAATGTGTGCGGGTGGAATTGTTTTATCACGAGTGAAGCGAGTTGTATATGGTGCAAGTGATCCGAAGGGCGGATGTGCAGGGACATTGATGAATCTTTTAACGGATGAACGCTTCAATCATCAATGTGAAGTAGTATCTGGTGTACTAGAGGAAGAATGCGGTACGTTGTTAACAAACTTTTTTAGAGAGCTTCGTAAAAAAAGAAAAGCAATAAAAAAATTAGAGAAGAATGCTGGGAACTAACGTATTTGCATTTTCTAAAGAAACAAGTTATACTGATAATGCCTTTAATGAAGGCAACCGAATATTGGTTTTAACTTTGCCGTGCTAAGCGGGGAGGTAGCGGTGCCCTATACTCGCAATCCGCTCTAGCGAGGCCGAATCCCCTCTCGAGGTTATGTTGCTGTAAGGTCTGCCTTAAGTAAGTGGTGTTGACGTTTGGGTCCTGCGCAACGGGACCCCGTGAACCTTGTCAGGTCCGGAAGGAAGCAGCAATAAGCGGGTCTTCTCGTGTGCCGCAGGAGTGCCTGAACCGAGCTAACTGCTTGAGTAACGCTTATGGTACGTAATCGACGGAGGGTGCACGGCAGTTATATATGTATACAAAACTCACCTTAATACAAAGGTGAGTTTTTTGTATAGAAAATAACTTTTGGAATCTATAAACAGAATGGGTTATAATAAATGAGATAATAACCTTTGAGGGAGGCCGTATTTTCGTGTCATACCAAGCGTTATACCGAACATGGAGACCGCAAAAGTTCGAAGATGTAGTCGGTCAAAAGCACGTGACAAAAACGTTGCAAAATGCCCTTCTTCAAGAGAAAGTTTCACATGCTTATTTATTTTCTGGCCCGAGGGGAACAGGAAAAACGACAATTGCAAAAGTATTTGCAAAAGCAATTAACTGTGAACATGCTCCGGTAGCTGAACCTTGTAATGAATGTCCTTCTTGTTTAGGAATCACACAAGGATCCATTTCAGATGTATTAGAAATTGATGCGGCTTCAAATAACGGTGTAGATGAAATTCGAGATATTAGAGATAAAGTAAAATACGCTCCAAGTGCTGTAGAATATAAAGTATACATTATTGATGAAGTTCACATGCTTTCTATGGGTGCATTCAATGCGCTTTTAAAAACCTTAGAAGAGCCGCCAGGACATGTTATCTTTATTTTGGCGACAACAGAACCTCATAAGATCCCACCTACAATCATTTCACGTTGTCAGCGCTTTGAATTCCGAAAAATATCAGTGAATGATATTGTTGAGAGATTATCAACGGTCGTGACAAATGAAGGTACGCAAGTGGAAGGTGAAGCATTACAAATTGTTGCGCGTGCTGCCGAAGGTGGTATGCGTGATGCGCTTAGTCTTATTGATCAGGCTATATCTTATAGTGATGAGATTGTTACGACAGAAGATGTATTGGCCGTAACAGGATCTGTTTCTCAGCAATACTTAGGCAATTTAGTAGAGTGCATACGTGAAAATGATGTATCAAGAGCATTGCAAATCATAGATGAAATGATGAGTAAAGGGAAGGATCCAGTTCGTTTTATGGAGGATTTCATTTACTATTATCGTGATATGCTTTTATATCAAACTTCACCACAACTAGAACATATGTTGGAACGAGTAATTGTAGATGATCAATTCCGTAAGTTGAGTGAAGAAATGCAACCGGAAGTGATCTATGAGATTATTCATACCCTTAGTAAGGGACAACAGGAAATGAAGTGGACAAATCATCCGCGTATTTTCTTAGAAGTTGTTATGGTGCAATTGTGTCAACAGTTTATGATGCAAGCAAATGGTACAGATCGTTTGCAAGCAATTATGAACAGGATGCAGCAACTGGAGAAAGAGTTAGAGCAAGTCAAAAAGAACGGTGTGCCAGCAGGTGTACAACAGGAAGTAAGAGAGACACGTGCAACACCAAAACCGGTACGAACAGGAAGTATGAAAATTCCTGTCGGACGTGTAAATGAAGTATTAAAACAAGCGAAGCGTCAAGATTTAGAACAATTAAAAGCTGTATGGGGTGAGTTGTTAGGAAGACTCAAATCATATAACAAAGTAGCGTTTGCCGTTTTACTAGAAAATAGTGAACCAGTGGCAGCTTCAGATGACACTTACGTTTTAGCATTTCAATATGAGATTCACTGTAAGATGGCGAGCGAAAATCGAGAAGCTATGGATACAGTAGAACAAGCTTTATTTGAATTGCTAAGTAAAAGGTTAAATATGATTGCCATTCCAAAAAGTGAATGGGGTAAAATCCGTGAAGACTTTTTACAACGTGAAGGTGGAGAGTCTGAAGAAAGCTCAGAGAAAAAGGAAGACCCTCTTATAGAAGAGGCAGTGAAGTTAGTAGGGCAAGAACTCATTGAAATAAAAGAGTAATAATAATTAGGAGGAATTAATTATGATGCGTGGCGGAATGGGAAATATGAATAACATGATGAAACAAATGCAAAAGATGCAAAAGGACATGGCGAAAGCACAAGAAGAGCTTGGTGAAAAAACAGTTGAAGGTACAGCTGGCGGCGGAATGATTACAGTTATTGCAAATGGTCACAAGCAAATTCTTGAAGTGAAGATTAAAGAGGAAGTTGTAGATCCAGAAGATATCGAAATGTTACAAGACTTAGTATTAGCTGCAACAAATGATGCACTTAAAAAGGCTGATGAGCTTTCAAACTCTACAATGGGTAAATTTACAAAAGGCTTAAACTTACCAGGTGGAATGTTCTAGGAGGATATTGATACATGCATTATCCAGAACCAATATCAAAACTAATCGATAGTTTTATGAAGTTGCCA
>NC_004722.1:32500-80000 GCF_000007825.1 Bacillus cereus ATCC 14579
TGTACCGCAAACCGACACAGGTAGGCGAGGAGAGAATCCTAAGGTGTGCGAGAGAACTCTGGTTAAGGAACTCGGCAAAATGACCCCGTAACTTCGGGAGAAGGGGTGCTTTCTTAACGGAAAGCCGCAGTGAATAGGCCCAAGCGACTGTTTAGCAAAAACACAGCTCTCTGCGAAGCCGTAAGGCGAAGTATAGGGGGTGACACCTGCCCGGTGCTGGAAGGTTAAGGAGAGGGGTTAGCGTAAGCGAAGCTCTGAACTGAAGCCCCAGTAAACGGCGGCCGTAACTATAACGGTCCTAAGGTAGCGAAATTCCTTGTCGGGTAAGTTCCGACCCGCACGAAAGGTGTAACGATTTGGGCACTGTCTCAACCAGAGACTCGGTGAAATTATAGTACCTGTGAAGATGCAGGTTACCCGCGACAGGACGGAAAGACCCCGTGGAGCTTTACTGTAGCCTGATATTGAATTTTGGTACAGTTTGTACAGGATAGGCGGGAGCCATTGAAACCGGAGCGCTAGCTTCGGTGGAGGCGCTGGTGGGATACCGCCCTGACTGTATTGAAATTCTAACCTACGGGTCTTATCGACCCGGGAGACAGTGTCAGGTGGGCAGTTTGACTGGGGCGGTCGCCTCCTAAAGTGTAACGGAGGCGCCCAAAGGTTCCCTCAGAATGGTTGGAAATCATTCGTAGAGTGCAAAGGCATAAGGGAGCTTGACTGCGAGACCTACAAGTCGAGCAGGGACGAAAGTCGGGCTTAGTGATCCGGTGGTCCCGCATGGAAGGGCCTTCGCTCAACGGATAAAAGCTACCCCGGGGATACCAGGCTTTTCTCCCCCAAGAGTCCACATCGACGGGGAGGTTTGGCACCTCGATGTCGGCTCATCGCATCCTGGGGCTGTAGTCGGTCCCAAGGGTTGGGCTGTTCGCCCATTAAAGCGGTACGCGAGCTGGGTTCAGAACGTCGTGAGACAGTTCGGTCCCTATCCGTCGTGGGCGTAGGAAATTTGAGAGGAGCTGTCCTTAGTACGAGAGGACCGGGATGGACGCACCGCTGGTGTACCAGTTGTTCTGCCAAGGGCATAGCTGGGTAGCTATGTGCGGAAGGGATAAGTGCTGAAAGCATCTAAGCATGAAGCCCCCCTCAAGATGAGATTTCCCATAGCGTAAGCTAGTAAGATCCCTGAAAGATGATCAGGTTGATAGGTTCGAGGTGGAAGCATGGTGACATGTGGAGCTGACGAATACTAATAGATCGAGGACTTAACCATATAATATGTAGCAAATGTTATCTAGTTTTGAAGGAATATGCCTTCATAGTTTGGTGATGATGGCAGAGAGGTCACACCCGTTCCCATACCGAACACGGAAGTTAAGCTCTCTAGCGCCGATGGTAGTTGGGACCTTGTCCCTGTGAGAGTAGGACGTCGCCAAGCAACTAAAAACACAAGTCATTTGACTTGTGTTTTTTTTATATTGTTAAAAAGAATGGGAAAGAAGTAATGGAAATACAAACACGTTGCCCAAGAGTTAATCATATTATATAAAAGATGGGTGTATATTTTTCTGTAAATTGTTAAGGATTAGAAGTATAAAATAGGTTCACTTAAATAGGGAGGGAAGATTATGAAATTACAAAGTGAAGTTTGTATTGTTTGTGAGACAAAAAGAAAAGAAGGTATATATGTTTATAATAATTTAATATGCCATGAATGTGAAAAGGATATGGTGAATACAGAGACAGATGATCCGAAATATATATATTATTTAAAGCAGCTTCGAAAATTAGAAGTATCATATTTTTAAATAGGCATATGCCTATTATTTTTTTTGTTCTGTATAATAGATAGAGAATGAATAATAAGGAAGAGATGTAGATGAATCAAAATCGTATGCCTTTATATGAGGCGTTAATAGAGTTTAAAGAAAGAGGGCCGTTATCCTTTCATGTTCCTGGTCATAAGAATGGTTTAAACTTCCCTCAGGAGGCAATAAGAGAGTTTAAAGGTATTCTATCTATTGATGTAACTGAATTAGCAGGACTAGATGATTTGCATAGTCCGTTTGAATGTATAGATGAGGCACAACAATTATTGGCTGAAGTTTATAATACAAAGAGAAGTTATTTTTTAATTAATGGTTCAACAGTCGGGAACTTAGCAATGATTTTGTCTTGTTGCGGGGAACATGATATTGTTCTTGTACAAAGAAATTGTCATAAATCAATTATTAATGGTTTAAAACTTGCGGGAGCAAATCCCATTTTTTTAGATCCATGGATTGATGAAGCTTATAACGTACCAGTGGGAGTTCGTAATGAAATTATTAAGAACGCAATTGGAAAGTATCCAAATGCGAAAGCACTTATTTTAACGCATCCTAATTATTATGGTATGGGGATGGATTTAGAGGCAAGCATCGCTTTTGCACATGCACATAAAATCCCTGTTTTGGTAGATGAGGCACATGGGGCACATCTATGTTTGGGAGAACCATTTCCGAAGTCAGCATTAACATATGGTGCAGATATTGTAGTTCATTCTGCACATAAAACATTACCCGCAATGACAATGGGTTCCTATTTACATATAAATAGTCATTTAGTAGACGAAGATAAGGTTACTACTTATTTAAGTATGCTACAATCTAGTAGTCCATCGTATCCAATTATGGCTTCCTTGGATATAGCACGCTTTACAATGGCGCGTATAAAAGAAGAAGGTCACAGTGAAATTGTTGAGTTTTTACGAAGATTTAAGGAACAATTACGTTCTATTCCCCAAATCGCCATTTTAGAATATCCGTTGCAAGATGAGTTAAAGGTCACCGTACAAACTCGTTGTCAGTTATCAGGGTACGAATTACAGTCTGTATTTGAAAAGGTCGGTATATATACAGAGATGGCTGATCCGTACAATGTCCTATTTATTTTACCCTTACAAGTAAATGAGGGATATATGAAGGTTATAGAGATGATCCGAGTAGCATTGCAACATTATGAGGTGAAAGACAAGAGGGAATCTATTCGTTATACTTATAATGGTGAATTCTCTCTTTTACCGTATACGTATAAACAACTAGACGGATATGAAACAAAGATAGTATCTATAGAAGAGGCTGTTGGAATGATAGCGGCGGAAATGGTGATTCCGTATCCACCTGGAATTCCATTAATTATGTATGGAGAGAGAATTACTTCAGAGCATAAAGAGCAAATTATGTATTTAGAAAGAGCAGGAGCTCGTTTTCAAGGTAATACGAAATATATGAAAGTGTATGATATAGAAAGTAGGTTTTAGGATGAAGGGATTATTTGTAACAATTGAGGGCCCAGAAGGTTCAGGTAAAACAACGTTAATTAAAAGCTTATTGCCATATTTTGAACAAAAAGCACAGAAGGTAATGGCGACAAGGGAACCAGGCGGTATTGCAATTTCTGAGGACATTAGGACGATTTTACATAAACAAGAATATACGATGATGGAAGCACGTACAGAAGCGCTTCTTTATGCTGCTGCGCGCAGACAACATTTAGTAGAAAAAGTTATGCCAGCACTTAATGAGGACTACCTCGTGTTATGTGATCGTTTTATAGATAGCTCTTTAGCATACCAAGGCTATGCAAGAGGATTGGGTATGGATAAGATATTTGAAATAAATCGTTTCGCAACAGAGGACTGTATGCCTAGTTTAACAATTTATCTAGACATTGAGCCTGAGGTTGGTTTGGCTCGGATTGAAAAAGATGCAGGACGTGAAGTAAATCGACTAGATATGGAAGATATCTCTTTCCATAAACGTGTGCGCGAAGGGTATTTACAAGTTGTAGAACGTTTCTCGGATCGTATTGTATTGGTAAATGCTGATCAACCGATGGAAAAACTTATAGAAGAAGTTGTTCAGATTATAGAAGATAAATTGTTATAATAGAAGGAAAGAATGAAATAAGTGAGGTATGCATTATGACGAAGACGTGGGAGCAGCTTTCTGCTATACAACCCATCGGTGTAAAAATGTTGATGAATAGCATTGCAAAAGAGCGTATATCCCACGCTTACTTGTTAGAGGGAGGGAAAGGGACAGGAAAGTTTGCGACAGCAATTCAAATGGCAAAGAGTTTCCTCTGTTCTGAGCGGAATGGAGTAGAGCCCTGCCATGTATGTACAAACTGTAAGCGAATTGATTCAGGTAACCACCCTAACTTACATATTGTAAAACCAGACGGATTATCTATTAAGAAGCAGCAAATTCATGATTTACAAGAAGAGTTTTCCAAAACAGGATTAGAGGCAAATAAAAAAATATATATTATTGAGCACGCAGATCGTATGACAGCAAATGCGGCAAATACACTTTTGAAATTTTTAGAAGAACCAAGTAGTGATACAACTGCTATTTTACTTACTGAACAAAGTCATCAAATTTTAAATACGATTTTATCTCGCTGCCAAGTTGTTACGTTTAGACCGTTACCTACGGAATCTTTAATTAGAAGATTACAGGATGAAGGGATTACAGCATCTTTATCGACACTTGCTGCTCAACTTACAAATAGTTTTGATGAAGCTTTAGCTTTATGTAGTGATGAATGGTTTGCACAAGCACGAGCTTTAGTGATAAAATTATGTGAAGCGCTCGAAAAAGATAAAACCTCTATTTTTTTTGTACAAGAAAAATGGGGAAAACACTTTGGAGAGAAAGAACAATTACAGCAAGGTTTAGATATGTTACTCCTTATTTATAAGGATTTATTATATGTTCAACTTGGAGAAGAAGATCGTCTTGTTTTTCATGAGCAGAAAGAGATGTTTGAATCGTTTTCCTATGCTCAGAAGCGCATTGTATCAGCTCTCTTTAATATATTAGAGGCAAAAAATAGAATCAACGCTAATGTAAATGCGCAGCTTGTGTTCGAACAGTTAGTGTTGCGGTTGCAGGAGGGATGACCGTTTTGTATGATGTAGTAGGTGTTCGCTTTAAGAAGGCCGGAAAGGTATATTACTTTGATCCAAACCAGTTCGATATCTCTGAAAATGAGTTTGTCATTGTAGAAACGGTAAGAGGTATTGAATACGGAAAAGTAGTTATTACCAAAAAACAAGTTGATGAAAACGACGTTGTATTACCGCTAAAAAAGGTTATTCGTATTGCAAATGAAAATGATCGTACCATTGTTGAAGAGAACAAACATGCTGCCAAAGAAGCATATCAAGTCTGTCAACAAAAGGTAGTAGAGCATAATCTTGATATGAAACTTGTAGATGTAGAGTATACATTCGATCGTAATAAGATTATTTTCTATTTTACTGCGGATGGTCGGATCGATTTCCGCGAACTAGTGAAGGACTTAGCCGCAATTTTTAGAACAAGAATTGAACTAAGACAAATTGGTGTTCGTGATGAAGCGAAGATGCTAGGTGGTATTGGTCCATGTGGTCGTATGCTTTGTTGTTCTACTTTTTTAGGGGATTTTGAACCTGTATCCATTAAAATGGCAAAGGATCAAAATTTATCATTAAATCCTGCAAAAATCTCTGGTTTATGTGGTCGCTTAATGTGTTGCTTAAAATATGAGAATGATGAATATGAGGCAGCAAAGGAACAACTTCCTGATTTAGATCAACGTATACAAACCCCGCATGGTACTGGCCGTGTTATCGGATTAAATATTTTAGAAAGATTAATTCAAGTGGAACTAGTAGACAAGGAACGGATAGTAGAATATACGTTAGATGAGTTAGTGAATAAAGGGGTCGTTTCGAGTCAAACCACAGATTAATGAGGTGGGTGCTTGTGGAGAAAAAAGATATTTTTGAATCGGTTTCTAGTATGGAAGAGCAAATTGGACATTTATATAAACAGTTGGGAGAGTTAAAACAGCATCTTGCAGAGTTGTTGGAAGAAAACCAGCATATAAAAATGGAAAATAACAATTTGCGACACCGTTTTGAAGAAGTGCAGAATAAAGAAAAACAAAAAACTCAAAAACGTAAAGAAGTGAAGCCGAAAACAGATATTGGTGAAGGCTATGACAATTTAGCGAGACTATATCAAGAAGGTTTTCATATTTGCAATCTACATTATGGAAGTGTACGTAAAGAGGGAGATTGTTTGTTCTGTCTTTCATTCTTAAATAAAAAGTGAAATTACCTTTCCAATTATAATTGGAAAGGTAATTTTTTATACATGAAATAGGGTAGGTTAAGGGTAAGAAAAGGAGCAGTATATGAATTTATATGAAGATGAACGTTTAGATTACTTATTAGCACAAGACATGAAGATTATACAAAGCCCATCAGTATTTAATTTTTCTTTAGATGCCGTTTTACTTGCAGATTTTGCATGGGTACCAATTCAAAAGGGGAATTTACTTGATTTGTGTACAGGTAACGCGGTTGTTCCCCTTCTATTAAGTACAAGAACAAAAGGAAATATTACTGGTGTGGAAATTCAAGAACGCTTATATGATATGGGAGTAAGAAGTGTTCAATACAATGGGTTGGAAGAAAGAATTCACCTCATACATGGAGATTTGAAAGATATGCCAGAGAAACTTGGACGTCATCAATATGATGTTGTTACATGTAATCCACCATATTTTCAAACACCTCAAACTTCAGAGAAAAATATGAATGAACATTTAGCGATAGCTCGTCATGAAATTATGTGTACATTAGAAGATGTTGTATCTGCAAGTAGTCAGTTAGTAAAACAAGGTGGGAAAGTAGCGTTTGTACATCGTCCAGGGCGATTACTAGACATTGTCACATTAATGCGTAAATATAAAATTGAACCAAAGCGTGTACAATTTGTTTATCCTAAGGTTGGAAAAGAAGCAAATACATTGTTAATTGAAGGAATTAAGGATGGAAATGCAGATTTGAAAATTTTACCGCCTCTCGTTGTATATGAGAACAATAACGAATATACAAAGGAGCTACGTTCAATTTTATATGGAGAAGAATAAGCACTTTTTTTATGTGGTAGAGTGCTCTGATGGAAGTTATTATGCTGGATATACAAACCATATAGAAAAGAGAATTCAGACTCATAATAGCGGCAAAGGGGCTAAGTATACACGCGTCAGGCTTCCTGTCGTTTTAAAATATGTAGAGACCCACGATGATAAGCGTACAGCTATGCAAGCGGAGTATTACTTTAAGCAATTAACGAGAAAACAAAAAGAGGCATATATGCAAAAAGGAGAACGCTATGTGGCAACAAAAAAGCTTTCAACAAAATGAAAAGGGAGTTTTATATTTAGTACCAACTCCTATTGGAAATCTAGAAGATATGACATTTCGTGCAATCCGAATTTTAAAAGAAGTTGATTTAATTGCTGCTGAAGATACGAGACAAACGAAAAAACTTTGTAATTATTTTGAAATTGAAACACCTGTCACGAGTTATCATGAGCACAATAAAGAAGTAAGTGGGAAGAAACTATTAGAGAAATTAGAGGATGGAAAGAATGTAGCACTTGTTAGTGACGCTGGTATGCCGTGTATTTCTGATCCAGGTTACGATATTGTCGTTGAGGCAGTAGCTGAGCAATATCATGTAATTCCGCTTCCTGGAGCAAATGCAGCCCTTACAGCATTAATTGCATCCGGTCTTGAAACAAAGCAGTTTTATTTCTATGGTTTCTTGCAGAGAAACAAAAAGGAACGGAAGATGGAGTTAGAAAAGCTTCGTTATGTACAAACTACAATGATGTTTTATGAAGCACCTCATCGTTTAGATGATACTTTAATTTCGATGCAGGAAGTATTGGGAAATAGAGAGATTGTATTATGTCGAGAGTTAACGAAAAAATTTGAGGAATTTATTCGAGGAACAATCGAAGAAGCAATTGAGTGGACGAAGCAAAATGAAGTACGTGGTGAGTTTTGTATTTTAGTAGCTGGTTCAACAGAAGAACCTGCTCCAGAAGAACAATGGTGGGAATCTTTTTCGGTATATGATCATATTGAATATTATATAAATGAAAAAAGTATGAATTCAAAAGAAGCGATTAAAACAGTCGCTAAAGATCGAGATTTGTCGAAAAGAGATGTATATCAAATCTATCATGTCGATAAAAAATAAGCTTCTCATAATTGAGAAGCTTATTTTGCTGTTTCGATATAATCTTGAAGTTCGTTTAAGATTTGCTCAGCGCCTTCTTTGCTTAAGATGATTTTACCTTCAGCTAAAGAAAGGTTACCGTCAGATACTTCACCAGTTACTTGGCAAGTCATGTTTGGTTTATATTTCTTTAAGATGATTTTTTCGTCATCAACATAGATTTCAAGAGCGTCCTTTTCTGCAATACCTAAAGTACGGCGTAATTCGATTGGAATTACTACACGACCTAATTCATCAACTTTACGAACAATACCAGTAGATTTCATAATTTTTTTCCTCCTAAATAAATAGTTTATAAGTTTCGAGTCTATTTTTAGATTCGTCATTTTTCGACAAAATACCCTATGGACATATGATACCAATCATTTACATTTCCGTCAATTCTTAAATTCTATATTTTTTAAAAAGATTTATAGATTTCTTATTTCTTATATATAATAGATTGAGAGGAAATTCCACAATTATTTATATTATTTTCTGAAAAAATAATAAATTAAAAGTGGATATTGTATATTTTTTTGAAATATGAGCAATAGATGATAAAGATATTGAGCATTAAGACCTAAATTGAAAATTAGGTTGGCGTAAAGAAGATAAGTTAGATTTGGGCTGCTCGTAAAAGCCCAATTAACGTGGGCTAATAATTAGTGGGGAGGAACAAAAACCCTACTGATTAAAGTTTCACTTTATATATGAGTTTTTGATATACTGTTTATAAATACATATGAGGTTATTCGGGAGGTCCAAAACAATGACAGAGGAAAATAAGTCCTTTTATATTACTACCCCAATTTATTATCCAAGTGGAAAATTACACATTGGACATGCTTATACGACAGTAGCAGGAGATGCGATGGCACGATATAAGCGTATGCAAGGTTATAATGTGCATTATTTAACAGGAACTGATGAACATGGACAGAAGATCCAAAAGAAAGCAGAAGAGTTAAATATTACGCCACAGGCATATGTTGATAACATTGTTGCAGGAATTAAAGAGCTTTGGGAGAAGATGAATATTTCTTATGATGATTTTATTCGTACAACTGAAGATCGTCATAAAGATGTTGTCGAAAAAATCTTTAAACAATTAGTAGATCAAGGTGACATTTATCTTGATGAATATGAAGGTTGGTATTCTGTACAAGATGAGACGTTCTATACAGAGCACCAATTAGTAGATCCAATTATGGAAGGCGACAAAGTAGTTGGAGGAAAAAGCCCAGATAGTGGTCATGATGTAGAACTTGTTCGTGAAGAATCTTATTTCTTTAGAATGGGTAAATATGTCGACAGACTATTAAAGTTCTATGAAGATAATCCACATTTCATTCAGCCGGAGTCTCGTAAAAATGAAATGATTAATAATTTTATTAAACCGGGATTAGAAGATTTAGCAGTTTCTCGTACTTCATTTGACTGGGGAGTTCGTGTTCCTGGTAACCCAAAACACGTTATTTACGTATGGGTTGACGCATTATCTAACTATATTACGGCGTTAGGTTATGGAACAGCAAATGAAGAGAAATATAAAAAATTCTGGCCTGCAGATGTGCATTTAGTTGGGAAAGAAATTGTTCGTTTCCATACAATTTATTGGCCGATAATTTTAATGGCATTAGATTTACCTCTTCCGAAGAAAGTCTTTGCTCATGGCTGGATTTTAATGAAAGATGGAAAGATGAGTAAGTCAAAAGGAAACGTAGTAGATCCAGTTACATTAATCGATCGTTACGGATTAGATGCATTACGTTATTACCTACTTCGTGAAGTTCCATTTGGATCTGATGGCGTATTTACACCAGAAGGATTTGTGGAGCGTATTAATTTCGACTTAGCAAATGACTTAGGTAATTTATTAAATCGTACAGTAGCTATGATTGATAAGTACTTTAGCGGAGAAATCCCTGCATTTAAAGCAAATGTGACGGAATTTGATGAAACGTTAGTAGCGTTTGCACAAGATACTTTGAAAAAAGTAGAAGAAGCAATGGAGAATATGGAGTTCTCTGTAGCGTTAGGATCTATTTGGCAACTAGTTAGTCGTACGAATAAATATATTGATGAAACACAACCATGGGTATTAGCAAAAGATGAGAATGATCGTGAAAAGTTAGCCTCTGTAATGGCTCATTTAGCAGAAGTACTTCGTCAAACAGGTATTATGCTTATGCCATTCTTAACAGTAGCACCAAGCAAGATGTTTGCTCAGCTTGGCCTTACTGATGAAGCTCATAAATCTTGGGAAAGTCTATCTACAATTGGCTGCATTCCAGCTGGAACAAAAGTAGAAAAAGGAAACCCAATTTTCCCTCGTTTAGAAATGGAAGTGGAAGTAGAGTACATTAAAGAACAAATGAAAAGCTCTGCTCCTAAAGTAGAAGAGAAAAAAGAAGAAGAACCGAAGGCAGAAGAAATTACAATTGATGATTTCTTTAAAGTAGAATTACGCGTAGCTGAAGTACTATCTGCTGAACCTGTGAAAAAAGCAGACAAGCTGTTAAAAATTCAACTAGACTTAGGTACAGAAAAGCGTCAAGTTGTTTCTGGAATTGCAAAATTCTATTCGCCGGAAGACTTAAAAGGTAAAAAGGTTATTTGTGTAACAAACTTAAAACCTGTAAAATTACGCGGTGAATTATCGCAAGGTATGATTTTAGCGGGTGAAGAGAATGGCGTATTGTCATTAGCATCAATTGACCAAAATCTACCAAATGGTACAAAAATCAAGTAATTAAGACAAGAAAAGAGATGTTTCACGTGTAACATGTGTGAAGCGTCTTTTTTCTTTTTATACTCTCTATTTTTGCATTAAGATTGTAGTATTGTTATCGTTAAGTTATTAAAGAACTTATTTTTGTAGAATAAACTTGATTTCAATATAAAAGGAGTTATGTATTATGTTGTTTGATACACATTCACATTTGAATGCAGAGCAATTCGAAGGAGATTTGCAAGAGGTTATTGCCCGAATGAAAGAAGCGGGAGTTACTTATACAGTTGTTGTTGGTTTTGATGAAGTAACGATAAAAAAGGCGATGGAATTAGCTGAAGCCTATGATTTTATTTACGCTGCGGTTGGGTGGCACCCAGTTGATGCGATCGACATGACAGAAGAACATTTAGCTTGGTTAGAAGAACTTGCTTCTCATCCTAAAGTCGTTGCACTTGGAGAAATGGGCTTAGATTATCACTGGGATAAGTCTCCAAAAGAAATACAGAAAGAAGTATTCCGTAAACAAATTGCATTAGCGAAAAAAGTAAAATTGCCGATTATTATACATAACCGCGATGCGACTCAAGATATTGTTGATATTCTAGAAGAAGAGAATGCAGCTGAAGTAGGAGGCATTATGCATTGCTTTAGCGGCAGTGTAGAGGTAGCAGAGCGATGTGTTGATATGAACTTTTTAATTTCGTTAGGTGGACCAGTTACATTTAAAAACGCTAAGAAGCCGAAAGAGGTTGCTACGGAGATTCCATTAGAGAAATTGTTAATAGAGACGGATTGTCCGTATTTAACACCGCATCCATTTCGAGGGAAACGAAATGAACCGAGTTATGTAAAACTCGTAGCAGAAGAAATTGCGAATTTAAAAGGGATTTCTTATGAGGAAGTAGCAGAAATGACAACTAAAAATGCAAAAGTTTTATTTGGTGTTGAATAAAAAAGAATGGGGAAACCTGTTCTTTTTTATTTTGAGAAAAACTAGTAGAAGTGATGAAGAAAATAAATGTGAATGATGAAGTGTTACAATAAGGACAGAGAACAAAGATTTTTCTATTCTATTTTTTAAAATATAAGAATGGGGAAAATAATAATGGAAAAGTCGTCATTTTTTTGTTTTACTAAGTAGAGA
The DNA here is from genome assembly GCF_000007825.1 of Bacillus cereus ATCC 14579. Taxonomy (NCBI): domain Bacteria; kingdom Bacillati; phylum Bacillota; class Bacilli; order Caryophanales; family Bacillaceae; genus Bacillus; species Bacillus cereus. The sequence goes on from NC_004722.1 coordinate 44,490, forward strand.
CGAAATGAGTGTGGAGGCAAGCATGAAAATAAAAGAGATTATCGTTGTAGAAGGTAAAGATGATACAGTTGCGATTAAGCGTGCTGTTGATGCGGATACAATTGAAACGAACGGTTCAGCAATCGGTGATCATGTTATTGAGCAAGTTAAATTAGCGCAGCAAAAAAGGGGCGTTATTATTTTCACAGATCCGGATTATCCTGGAGAGCGTATTCGAAAAATTATTTCTGACAAGGTTCCTGGCTGTAAGCATGCCTTTTTACCGAAGGAAGAAGCGCTTGCTAAAAGGAAAAAGGGTGTTGGGATCGAACACGCTTCTAATGAGTCGATTCGCCGCGCTCTAGAGAATATACATGAAGAAATGGAAGCTTACACGGGTGAAATTAGTTGGAGTGATTTAGTCGATGCAGGCTTAGTGGGCGGAGAAATGGCAAAGAGCCGCAGAGAAAGAATGGGTAAGCTATTAAAGATTGGTTATACAAATGCAAAACAGTTACATAAACGATTACAGATGTTTCAAGTTTCAAAGGAATCATTTGCAGAAGCTTATAAGCAAGTAATACAGGAGGAAAAAAAATGAAGGATATCGCAACGCCAAATCGTACAAAAGACATTGTTGAAAAGTATGGATTTTCATTCAAAAAAAGTTTAGGACAAAACTTTTTAATTGATACAAATGTATTAAATCGTATTGTCGATCATGCAGAAATTGGTTCAGAAAGTGGTGCAATTGAAATTGGACCAGGTATTGGTGCATTAACAGAGCAATTAGCAAAGCGTGCTAAAAAAGTAGTGGCTTTTGAAATTGATCAAAGACTATTACCAATTTTAGATGAGACGTTAGCGCCATATGGTAACGTTACAGTTATTAATAAAGACGTACTAAAAGCAGATGTACATGAAGTATTTAATGAGCAATTTGAAGAAGGGCAAGATGTAATGGTAGTAGCTAACTTACCATACTATATTACAACGCCAATTTTATTTAAATTGCTTGAAGAAAAGTTACCAGTTCGTGGATTTGTTGTTATGATGCAAAAAGAAGTTGGAGATCGTTTAGCTGCTAAACCTGGAACGAAAGAGTATGGTTCTTTATCGATTGCTATTCAGTATTATACAGAAGTTGAAACAGTTATGACTGTACCGCGTACAGTGTTTGTACCACAGCCAAATGTTGATTCTGCAATTATTCGCCTTCTAAAGCGTCCGAAACCGGTTGTAGAGGTGACAGATGAAACATTCTTCTTTGAAGTAGTACGAGCAAGTTTCGCACAGCGCCGTAAAACTTTGATGAATAATTTATCAAATAATTTAAATGGTTTCCCGAAAGATAAGGAATTATTGGATCGAATTTTAACAGAAGTAGGAATTGATCCAAAGCGAAGAGGCGAAACGCTATCTATTGAAGAGTTTGCAACATTAAGTAATGCATTAGTTCTTCATAAATTATCATAAGAATATGAAAGGGACAGTTCAAGTTGAACTGTCCCTTTTGTCACCTTTCTCTCTTTAAATTCATACTTTAAAAACAGGTAAGATGGCCTAATGAGTTTGGAGGTAGGAGAATGGTTTTACATGTTGGAGAATTAGTGGAACGATATTCTCATAAGAGGGATATTCTTTTTCGTATTATAGAAATAAAAGGCGAGATAGCTATATTGTTTGGAGAGGAAATTAGACTGGTGGCGGATGCGCCACTTGAAGATTTAATTAGTATAGATCAAAGAGAACATAAAAAAAGGGTGAAGCGTGAGAAAGAAACAATGGAGCGCACGTATCGTTTGTTTCAACAAGATTATGTACTGATGAAACAAAGGCATGAACATACTTCAACTGGTGGATACACAAGTGAGGTGAATTATTTTCAAATGCCGGGACGTGTATTGCATATAGATGGAGACCCTTTATATTTGCGCAAGTGCTTAGATTTATATAATAAAATTGGCGTTCCTGTTCAAGGTATTCATTGTAAAGAAACGGAGATGCATGAAAAAGTAGTAGACTTAATAGATCACTTTCGCCCAGACATTCTCGTTATTACAGGGCATGATGCATATACAAAATCAAAAGGAGTGAAGGGAGATTTAGCGGCATATAGGCATTCAAGACATTTTGTACAGGCTGTTCGTGAAGTGCGAAAAAAATATCCATCATTGGATCAACTTGTTATTTTTGCTGGGGCATGTCAATCACATTTTGAGGCACTAATTCGTGCAGGGGCCAATTTCGCTAGTTCACCATCTAGAATTAATATTCATGCACTAGATCCTGTATATGTAGTTGGTAAAATTAGTTTTACTTCATTTATGGAGAGAGTCAATGTATGGGATGTCGTACGTAATACAATTACTGGTGAAAAGGGACTAGGTGGAATTGAAACGAGAGGGATTTTACGAACGGGATTACCTTTTCAACATTACGAAGAGTAAGCAGGATACATATGTATCTTGCTTTTTTGTATGGAAGGATTTAAATGAATTTGGATAAAAAGAGGTAAGAACGTGCAGACTACGTAATGATACTTTTACAATATAGTATTTCTTCTATCTATTCAAACGCAGGATGATATTAGCTGTGAATCGCGGTTAATAATTAGGATAGATATATCGTGCTTTAAGTGTTCAATCTAAATTACAGCGAGGTGTAGCGAAGTATATGTCAAAACGTTTAGATGAAATTAAAAGCGAATTAGATCACCATCTTGGACAGCGACTTATGTTAAAAGCAAATAGTGGAAGAAGAAAAACTGTGGAGCAATCAGGTGTACTAGCAGAAACATACCGTTCCGTTTTTGTTGTACAATTAGATCAACAAGAAGATGCGTTGCAACGTGTATCTTATAGTTATGCAGATGTTTTAACAGAGACAGTAGAGTTAACATTTTATGGAGACCCTCATAATGAGGTCATTTTATAATCCGTATATCATTACATATATTCCCATAAATGAAAAGCTATATTATTTTGCATACTAACTATACCGTAGCAAAATAAGGAGGGACTCTGCATTGAGTAGACGAAGAGGTGTCATGTCAAACCAATTTAAAGAAGAGCTAGCAAAAGAGCTTGGCTTTTATGATGTTGTTCAGAAAGAAGGATGGGGCGGAATTCGTGCGAAAGATGCTGGTAACATGGTGAAACGTGCTATAGAAATTGCAGAACAGCAATTAATGAAACGAAACCAGTAGTTGTAAGATACTTTCTATGCTACGGTAGCCGAGGAGACATTCCTCGGCTTTTTGTACTCTAAAAGGTGCCATCATTTTACATAAGTAGTTTCATTCTGAATGCTTTTCGTTATAATTAGGGAAGTGTCATCGTCTTACTATAAATTTATGGTAAAATAAACGATAAAAGATTGAGTACATAGAGTGGGTGAATAGATTGAAGCTACTAGTGAAAGCACCAGCAAAGATTAATCTGTCGTTAGATGTACTGGGAAAAAGACAAGACGGATATCATGAAGTGAAAATGATTATGACAACCATTGATTTAGCAGATCGTCTAGAACTAACGGAATTAGCAGAAGACCGTATTGAAATTTTATCCCATAATCGGTATGTCCCAGACGACCAACGAAATTTAGCTTATCAGGCAGCGAAATTATTAAAAGAGAAGTTTAATGTAAAAAAAGGTGTATCTATTACTATTGAAAAAACGATTCCAGTAGCAGCTGGATTAGCAGGTGGAAGTAGTGATGCAGCAGCCACATTACGTGGTCTTAATAAATTATGGAATTTAGGGCTTACAATTGATGAGTTAGCAGAGCTTGGCGCAGAAATTGGATCAGATGTATCGTTCTGTGTATACGGAGGCACAGCAATTGCCACTGGAAGAGGAGAGAAAATTGAGCATATAAAGACTCCGCCTTCTTGTTGGGTTATTTTAGCGAAACCACATATAGGTGTATCTACTGCTGATGTGTATGGAAATTTAAAGTTAAATCGAGTTACACATCCGAATGTAGATAAAATGGTTGATGTCATAAATTCTGGTGATTATAAAGGAATTTGTGATACTGTTGGTAACGTTTTAGAAGATGTAACATTTGGAATGCATCCTGAAGTTGCCCGTATTAAATCACAGATGAAGCGATTTGGAGCGGATGCTGTATTAATGAGTGGAAGTGGTCCAACTGTATTTGGACTTGTACACCATGATTCACGAATGCATCGCATTTATAACGGATTAAAAGGATTTTGTGAACAAGTCTATGCGGTACGTTTATTAGGAGAGCGAGAAACGCTTGAATAAAGACGTATAATACGTTATGATTTGTTTAGAATATTCGTGATTTGAGGTGAGAGTATGAAAATTAGAAGAAGTACAAGATTAGTCGATATGACTTATTACTTGCTACAAAACCCTCGTCAGCTAGTATCTCTCACTTTTTTTGCTGAAAGGTATCAATCGGCTAAGTCTTCCATTAGTGAAGATTTAGTTATTATTAAGCAAACGTTTGAACAACAAGGGGTCGGCACATTGCAAACGATACCAGGAGCAGCAGGAGGAGTGAAATATATACCGTATATAAGTGAAGAAGAGGCAGATCTAATTATTGATGAGCTTTGTGGCTTATTTGAAAACCCAGATCGTATTTTGCCTGGCGGTTACTTATACATGACAGATTTATTGAGTAATCCTCGCCATATTAATGGCGCAGGTCGTTTGTTTGCTTCTGTTTTTGCTAAGCAACCAATTGATGCAGTTATGACGGTGGCAACGAAGGGGATTCCACTTGCTTATGCAGTGGCAAATTACTTAGATGTACCAGTTGTAATTGCAAGGAAAGATAATAAGGTAACAGAAGGTCCGACTGTTAGTATTAACTATGTGTCGGGTTCTTCTAAACGAATTCAAACAATGACGTTAGCAAAACGCAGTCTTCCAGAAGGGTCGAATGTTTTAATTATTGATGACTTCATGAAAGCTGGCGGAACAATTCAAGGTATGATGAGTATGTTAGAAGAGTTCAAGGCTAATGTTGTTGGTATTGGTGTATTAGTAGAATCCACAGATATTGAAGAACGACTAATTAATAATTTTGTATCATTAATTCGTCTATCGGAAGTTGATGTGAAAGAAAAAACGATTCAAGTGGAAAAAGGGAATTATTCTCTTGCGCCATTTGATGAAGGGATTGTAGAGGCGGAATAAAAGATAGAGCAGATAGCTCTATCTTTTTTTATTTTATTTATAGATTATAAAATAGATGGACAAACTGCCTTTCGTACACTATTTTTAAAGAGTAAAATAAATAATAAAAGGGTGAAAAGTATGAAAGTTGTTCAAACAAGCAAGGCACCACAAGCAATTGGACCTTATTCACAGGGGATTATTGTAAATAACATGTTCTATAGCTCAGGACAAATTCCATTGACGGCAAATGGGGAGCTTGTAACAGGAGATGTAACAGTACAAACAGAACAAGTATTTCAAAATTTACAAGCGGTATTAGAGGAAGCAGGTGCTTCATTTGATACAGTCGTAAAAACAACAGTATTTTTAAAGGACATGGATGATTTTAATGCTGTGAATGAAGTGTATAGCTCTTATTTCTCTACTCATAAACCAGCTCGATCTTGTGTGCAAGTAGCAAAATTACCGAAAGATGTTTCCGTTGAAATTGAAGTAATCGCCCTAGTTAAGTAACCTTTTGTAAGCGATAACCTCCACTAATCTCTATATTCAACTACTTTAAAAATTTTTATCTTAAAAATTTTTAAAAAATTAAAGGGAAAATAGAAAATTTGTGGAATTTATACAAATATATCGCTTATTTAGAAAAGGGTGGTGAACACAAGATGGAAGTGACTGACGTAAGATTACGCCGCGTAAACACAGAAGGCCGCATGAGAGCAATTGCCTCTATTACTCTAGACCATGAATTTGTTGTTCATGATATTCGTGTAATTGATGGTAATAATGGATTATTTGTAGCAATGCCAAGTAAACGTACTCCAGATGGAGAGTTCCGTGACATTGCACATCCAATTAATTCTGGTACACGCTCTAAAATTCAAGATGCGGTTTTAACAGAGTATCATCGTTTAGGCGAGTTAGAAGAGGTTGAGTTTGAAGAAGCGGGTGCTTCGTAAAATTCGAATGAAAAGGGCTTTTGACAAAAAGCCTTATAATTTTGTAGCAAACTCCTGTAAGCATTTACAGGGGTTTGTTTTTTTTTGCTTTATATTTGGAAACTGCATAATTTATTAACATAAAAAGAAGAAACTACTAATTTTTTCAAAATCATTTTAAATAGTATAGCTTATTTCTTAAAAAAGATACTAAAGAGTAAAACATCTTATAAGAATTATGGTAAAATTTAATAGTTAAAATGTGTTTCTTGAAATATATGATGATTTAGGATAATATCTTTAATGGATAAATAGGTTGCGATGGAGGGTCTATATGTCAAACAGATTTGCAGTGATTCTAGCTGCAGGTAAAGGCACACGTATGAAGTCTAAGCTATACAAAGTGCTGCATCCTGTATGTGGAAAACCTATGGTACAACACGTAGTCGATCAAGTATCTCAATTAGGATTGCAGAAACTTGTAACGGTTGTTGGACATGGTGCTGAAATGGTACAAGAACAGCTAGGGAACGTAAGTGAATTTGCATTACAAGCAGAACAACTTGGTACAGCACATGCTGTAGATCAAGCTGCAAGTGTACTTGCAAATGAAGAAGGAACAACTTTAGTTATTTGTGGTGATACGCCTCTAATAACTGCTGAAACAATGGAAGCATTACTTCAGCAACATAAAGAAGCAGGAGCAATGGCGACGGTGCTAACAGCATACATAGAAGAGCCTGCTGGATATGGCCGTATTGTTCGTAATGAGAATGGTCATGTTGAAAAGATTGTTGAGCATAAAGATGCAAATGAGAAAGAATTAGCTATTAAAGAAATCAATACAGGTACGTATTGTTTTGATAATAAGGCTTTATTTGCTTCACTTTCTAAAGTTTCAAATGATAACGTGCAAGGTGAATATTACCTTCCAGATGTTATTGAGATTTTAAAAAATGAAGGTCATATCGTATCAGCTTATCAAACAGAGCAGTTCGACGAAACGTTAGGTGTTAACGACAGAGTCGCTCTATCGCAAGCGGAAATTATTATGAAAAACCGTATCAACCGAAAGAACATGGTAAACGGTGTTACAATTATTGATCCAAGTAACACTTATATTTCTGCTGATGCAGTTATCGGTAGTGATACAGTTCTTCATCCAGGAACAATTATTGAGGGGAACACTGTAATTGGCTCTGATTGTGAAATTGGACCGCATACAGTAATTCGCGATAGTGAAATTGGAGATCGTACGACAATTCGACAATCTACTGTACATGATAGTAAGCTTGGTACAGAAGTATCGGTTGGTCCATTTGCACATATTCGCCCAGATTCAGTTATTGGAGACGAAGTACGCGTTGGAAACTTCGTGGAAATCAAAAAAACTGTCTTTGGTAATAGAAGTAAAGCTTCACACTTGAGTTATATCGGGGATGCACAAGTTGGAGAAGACGTGAATCTTGGTTGTGGTTCAATTACGGTGAACTATGACGGTAAGAATAAATTCAAAACTGTGATTGGTAATGGGGTATTTATTGGATGTAATTCAAACCTTGTTGCTCCAGTAACAGTTGAAGATGGTGCTTATGTGGCAGCAGGCTCTACAATTACAGAGAATGTTCCATCAAAAGCATTATCGGTAGCACGTGCACGTCAAGTTAACAAAGAAGACTATGTTGATCAATTGCTGAATAAGAAAAAATCATAATGTGGAGGGTTAATCTAGATGTCGACTCAATATCTAAATTCTAATTTGAAAGTATTCTCTTTAAACTCTAATAAGGAACTTGCTGAGCAGATTGCAAAGCATATTGGAGTAGGGCTAGGAAAATGTTCTGTTGATCGTTTTAGTGATGGAGAAGTTCAAATTAACATTGAAGAAAGTATCCGTGGTTGCGATGTATTCATTATTCAATCTACAAGCTTCCCAGTAAACGAACATATCATGGAATTACTTATTATGATTGATGCATTAAAACGTGCATCTGCGAAAACAATTAATATTGTTATTCCTTACTATGGTTATGCGCGTCAAGACCGTAAAGCGCGTTCTCGTGAACCAATTACATCGAAACTTGTAGCAAACTTGCTTGAAACAGCAGGTGCAACTCGTGTAATCACTCTAGATTTACATGCTCCACAAATTCAAGGATTCTTTGATATCCCAATCGACCACTTAATGGGTGTACCGATTCTTTCAGATTACTTTGAAACAAAAGGTCTTAAAGATATCGTAATCGTGTCTCCTGACCATGGTGGTGTAACTCGTGCAAGAAAAATGGCAGATCGTCTAAAAGCGCCAATCGCTATTATTGATAAGCGTCGTCCTCGCCCGAACGTATCAGAGGTAATGAACATTATCGGTAATATTGAAGGTAAAACAGCGATTTTAATTGATGACATCATTGATACAGCTGGTACAATTACATTAGCAGCAAACGCTCTTGTTGAGAACGGTGCTTCTGAAGTATATGCTTGCTGTACACACCCAGTATTATCTGGTCCAGCAATTGAGCGTATTCAAAATTCAAATATTAAAGAGTTAGTTGTAACGAACTCTATCGTATTACCAGAAGAGAAGAAAATCGACAAAGTACATGAACTTTCAGTTGCTCCATTAATCGGAGAAGCAATCATTCGTGTATACGAAGAAGAATCTGTGAGTGTATTATTCAATTAATTGGATAGAATGAGACGTAACCAAAATTGGTTACGTCTTTTCGTATCGAAAAAAGAAAGTAGTGGTACAAGAATGAAATTGATAGTAGGACTTGGGAACCCAGGTAGAGAATATGAATTAACAAGGCATAATATTGGATTTATGGCCATTGATGAACTTGCGAAGCGTTGGAACATTTCTTTGAATGAACAAAAATTTAAAGGTGTATTTGGTGCAGGGTTTGTTAATGGAGAAAAGGTAATCTTATTAAAGCCGCTAACATACATGAACTTATCTGGGGAAAGTATTCGTCCACTCATGGATTATTATAAAATTGATGTTGAGGACTTCGTTGTTATGTACGACGATTTGGACATTCCTGTAGGTAAATTGCGTCTTCGCATGAAAGGTAGTGCTGGTGGACATAATGGTGTAAAGTCAACGATTTCGCACCTAGGAACACAAGAATTTCAACGTATCCGTATGGGAATCGATCGCCCGAAAAATGGAATGAAGGTAGTCGATTATGTATTAGGACGCTTTACATCTGAAGAGATTCCGGATGTTAACCATTCTATTGAAAAAGCAGCGGATGCATGTGAAGAGTGGCTAAATAAGCCTTTTCTCCAAATCATGAATACTTTCAATAGTTAAAAATGAGATTGGGAATATTTCTCTTTTGTTTTACCCATACTAGTAGTAATTGAATTTTTAGGAGGCTAGTATGGAAGGGTATTATTATTGCAGACACTGCGGAGGTAATGTAGGCTCCATTAACGCAGAAAAAGTATATAGCGACGTTTTATTTCAACTAACAGAGCAAGAAGTAGTAGAAATGATTCATTTTCATGAGAATGGAAATATATATATAAAAACGATTTGTGAATCGTGTCAAGAAACGCTCGCATCTTATCCTGAGTATTATGAGTATGAAAAATTTCTGCAATAAAATGTTGTCGCTTTGGCATGTCCAAAGCATTTTTCTGTTTTCCTTTTCCAAAATATTTGCATAAAATAGAATGACTTGCTCTTTATGTTGAGAGGAGTTTTAAAAATGATAGGTTTATTAGAGCAATTTTATAAAAATGAAGAGATACAATCGGTTATTAATGGATTAGAAGATGGGTTAAAAGAACAACTTATATCAGGGATGGCAACGTCTTCTCGTTCGTTATTAATGGCGGCTTTATATAAAAAAACAAAAAAATCACAATTAATCGTGACACATAACTTATACCAAGCACAAAAAGTACATGAAGATTTAGTGGCGTTACTTGGTGAAAAAGATGTGTGGCTATATCCAGTGAATGAACTGATAGCATCGGAAATTGGGGTTGCAAGTCCAGAATTGAAGGCGCAACGTATAGAAGTGTTAAATCGCTTGGCTGCGGGAGAGAATGGAATCATTGTAGCGCCAGTGGCAGGATTGCGTAGATTTTTACCAATAAAAGAATTGTGGAAGCAAAAGCAAGTTGAAATCAATCTAGGGCAAGAGATTGATTTAGATGCGCTCTTGCATACTTTACATCATATTGGCTATGAACGTAAGTCGATGGTAGAAGCTCCAGGGGAGTTCAGTTTGCGTGGGGGAATATTAGATATTTATCCTTTAACTGAAGAACTACCATTTCGTATTGAATTCTTTGATACAGAAGTCGATTCTATTCGATTATTTGATGTGGATGAACAGCGTTCTCAAGGTAAAAAAGAAAGCGTTAGGTTTGGTCCGGCAACAGAGTTTTTATTTTCACAGGAAGAATTAAAATCAGGAATTCAGCATCTTGAAGAAGGTTTAACTAAGACGATGCAAAAACTTTCTGATGATAAACTAAAGACTACAGTGCTTGAGACGGTAAGTCATGAAATTGAGATGTTGAAAAACGGGCAAAGTATAGAACAGATGTTTAAATACTTATCTATTTTCTATAAAGAACCTGCTAGTCTGATAGATTATTTACCAGAAGACGGTGTTGTAATTTTAGACGAGATTTCCCGTATTCAAGAAACAGCATCGCATCTTGAAACAGAAGAGGCGGAATGGTATATATCACTTCTTGGTGAAGGAACAATTATTCAAGATTTATCTTTCTCTCACCCATTCGAGGGGTTTCTTCATCATAAAAAAAGAAGTTTTGTATATTTAACGTTATTCTTGCGTCATATCGCACACACACATCCGCAAAATATTGTTAATGTAACATGTAAAACAATGCAAGATTTCCATGGACAGATGAATTTGTTAAAAACAGAAATTGATAGATGGAATGAAGGGCATTTTACGACTGTTGTACTTGGAACAGATGATGAACGTGTGAAAAAATTACAACATATTTTAAGTGATTATGATATTGAGGCAGATATTGTAGAAGGTACAGATATCTTATTGCCTGGAAGGTTACAAATTGCTGTAGGTGATTTACATGCAGGATTTGAAATGCCGATGCAAAAGCTTGTTGTCATTACTGAAAAGGAGCTTTTTCATAAGAAAGTTAAAAAATCACAACGTAAACAAAAGTTATCGAATGCTGAACGTATTAAAAGTTATTCGGAATTAAAAGTTGGAGATTATGTAGTTCACGTAAATCATGGTATAGGTAAATTTTTAGGTATTGAGACATTAGAGATTAATGGTGTTCACAAAGATTATTTAAATATTAAATATCAAGGTAATGATAAGCTATACGTTCCAATTGAACAAATTGATCAAGTCCAAAAATATGTAGGATCTGAAGGTAAGGATCCGAAAGTTTATAAATTAGGCGGTAATGATTGGAAAAAGGTTAAAACGAAAGTTGAAAAATCTGTACAAGACATTGCGGATGACCTAATTAAACTATATGCTGAGCGCGAAGCTTCAAAAGGCTATGCATATACGCCAGATACGGCAGAACAACAAGAGTTCGAATCCTCTTTCCCATATCAAGAGACAGAGGATCAGTTACGTTCTATTGACGAGATTAAAAAAGATATGGAACGCGGACGCCCGATGGATAGGCTCCTTTGTGGTGACGTAGGGTATGGAAAGACTGAAGTGGCTATTCGTGCGGCATTTAAAGCAATTATGGATGAAAAACAAGTTGCAATTTTAGTACCGACAACGATTCTTGCGCAGCAACACTATGAAACAATTCGAGAGCGTTTTCAAGATTATCCGATCAATATAGGCTTATTAAGTAGATTCCGTACGAGAAAACAACAAAATGAAACAATTAAGGGCTTAAAGGATGGAACAGTAGATATCGTAATCGGAACACATCGTATTTTATCTAAAGATGTTACGTATAAAGATTTAGGGCTTCTTATCATTGATGAAGAACAAAGATTTGGTGTAACACATAAAGAAAAAATTAAACAATTGAAGGCAAATGTTGACGTATTAACATTAACGGCAACTCCGATTCCGCGGACGCTTCATATGTCTATGCTTGGTGTGCGCGACTTATCTGTTATTGAGACACCACCAGAAAATCGTTTCCCAGTCCAAACGTATGTAGTCGAGTATAATCCAGCGTTAATGCGAGAGGCAATAGAGCGAGAGCTTGCAAGAGGTGGTCAAGTTTACTTCCTATATAACCGTGTAGAGGATATTGAAAGAAAAGCAGATGAAATTTCGATGTTAGTTCCAGATGCCCGCGTAACGTACGCACATGGGAAAATGAACGAAAGCGAATTAGAGTCTGTTATGCTATCATTTTTAGAAGGACAGCATGATGTTCTTGTAAGTACAACAATTATTGAGACGGGTGTAGATATTCCGAATGTAAATACGTTAATTGTATTTGATGCAGATCGTATGGGATTATCACAGTTGTATCAGCTTCGTGGGCGTGTTGGACGTTCTAATCGTGTTGCGTATGCATACTTTGCATATAAACGTGACAAAGTGCTGTCAGAGGTTGCAGAGAAGCGTCTACAAGCAATTAAAGAGTTCACGGAACTTGGATCTGGTTTCAAAATTGCGATGAGAGATTTATCTATTCGTGGAGCAGGTAATTTGTTAGGGGCAGAACAGCATGGATTTATTGATTCTGTCGGATTTGATCTATATTCGCAAATGTTAAAAGATGCAATTGAACAGCGTAGAGGAACAGATGGGGCTGAAAATATAGTTAATGTTGAAATTGACTTAGAGGTAGATGCATATTTACCAGATGCTTATATTTCAGATAGTAAGCAAAAAATTATGATGTATAAACAATTTAGAGGTGTTTCTGCAATTGAGGATATTGAAGAATTGCAGGAAGAAATGATCGATAGATTTGGCGATTATCCACAAGAAGTTGGTTATTTATTACAAATTGCAAATATTAAAGTGTTGGCAATGAAAGAACAAATTGAATTAATTAAGCAGAATAAATTTGAAGTAACATTCCTATTTTCTGAACAAGCAAGTCAAAATATTGATGGTGGAAAATTATTCATGCTCGGAAATAGTTTTGGACGTATGATCGGTTTAGGAATGGAAGGATCACAATTGAAAATTGTTATGAAAACAAATGACTTAGAGACATCGAAGTGGTTAACAATTGCTGAAAATTTATTAAAAGGCTTACCAGATGTAAAAAAAGAAGTAATAAATGCCTAAAATAAGATAAAAAAATACAATTCGACGTGCATAGAAGAACTAATGTGTAAAATACTATGTCTAACAGTTGGTGATTTTTACATGAACAGGTAAATTCACCACTTTGATCATCAGTAGAAAGTGAGGCAGCATTAGAATGAAAGCAACTGGAATCGTACGTCGAATTGATGATTTAGGCAGGGTAGTAATCCCGAAGGAAATTCGTAGAACTTTACGTATTCGAGAAGGAGACCCACTAGAAATATTTGTTGATCGCGATGGAGAGGTAATTTTAAAGAAATATTCTCCAATTAGTGAGCTAGGTGATTTTGCAAAAGAATATGCTGATGCTTTATATGACAGCTTAGGACATAATGTGCTTGTGTGTGATCGAGATTCTATCATCGCAGTATCAGGCGTATCGAAAAAAGAATACTTAAATAAAAGTGTTGGCGATCTAATTGAAAAAACGATGGAAGAACGAAAGTCTGTTATTATGACGGATGAAAGTGATATTTCCATTATTGATGGTGTAACAGAAAAGGTTCATTCTTATACAGTTGGACCGATTGTTGCAAACGGAGATCCGATTGGAGCCGTCATTATTTTTTCAAAAGAAGCCATTATAAGCGAGATCGAGCATAAAGCGGTTAATACTGCTGCCAGTTTCTTAGCGAAACAAATGGAACAGTAAGGGTATATTGATTTTAGAAGTAGCAATCTTTCCTAATTATGATCTTTCTTTTTGAGAAATCAATTATTTGGAGATATATGTATATTGAATGAAGGTAGCACTTTGCTACCTTTTTTCGTTGAATATTTTTAACATTTAGGAACTCATTATTACCCGTGTTGGTAAGGGAGTTTGTTCTTTTCTTTATGATATAATACGAGAGGTGAGAATAGAAAAAGGAGTTTTCTTGTATGGAAGCGAAGAAGTATCAAGCCTTTTGGCGTGGGGCTATTATATTAACGATTGCAAGTTTCGTTACAAAAGTATTAAGCGCTTTTTACCGTATTCCATATCAAAATATAGCGGGGGATGTTGGGTTTTATATTTACCAACAAATTTACCCGTTTTATGGATTTTGTTTAATTTTAGCTACTTATGGATTTCCTGTTATCATTTCGAAAATGGTTGCAGAACGACTAGAGCGGGGAAAACAAAAAGAAGCAGAAGAAATTATTTGTGTATCTTTTTGGTTCTTATTAGGGATTGGTTTTATAGGCTTCTTTACATTGTTTTTTGGGGCCGAAACAATTGCGGTAGCTATGGGCGATATACACTTAGATAAGTTACTACGTGTTATTTCATTTTCATTCTTATTGATGCCATTTTTGTCTGTAGCAAGAGGGTATTTTCAAGGATTCAATAATATGATGCCAACGGCTGTTTCGCAAGTAATAGAACAAACAATTCGAGTTTCTATTATTGTATTTTTATCGCTATTCCTAATTGCTCACGGATTTGATTTATATACAGTTGGTGCAGGGGCTATGTTAGGCTCAATTGCGGGTGGACTTATTGGGATTATTGTACTTATATTGTATATGCGTCAAGATTTTCGTTCTATATTCTTCAAAAGTGCAGCGAGAATTAAGGGTAAAAGGAAGATAGTTAAAATCCTTTTTTGGCAGGGGTTAGCGATTTGTGTTAGTAATTTAGTGCTTATTTTTATACAGATGGCTGATTCAGTGTCCTTTTACAGCTTACTTATTGGTGCGGGAGAACAGGCTGAAAATGCAAAGGTATTAAAGGGTGTTTATGATAGAAGTATTCCGCTAATGCAATTAGGTACTGTTGTGACGACTTCTTTCTCGTTGTCACTTATTCCGATTATTACAGCGGCGAAGGAAAGAGGAGATCTTTCCTTTATTCAAGAAAAGGTAAAGTTAGCAATGAAAATAACATTTGTTATTGGACTTGCAGCAGCTATTGGACTAACTTGTATTATTCAACCTACCAATATTATGTTGTTTGAAAACAGTGATGGATCAGATGTTTTATCTATTTTATCGTTATCTATTTTATTTAGTTCATTGTCAATTACGACAGCTTCTATTTTACAAGGATTAGGGCAAACGTTTAAGCCAGCGTTATTTGTTGTATTTGCAGGTTGCTTAAAGTTAGCGTTAAATTATATATTCATGCCTTATTTTGGTGTGAAAGGTGCAGCTTTTGCGACTTTATGTGCGTTAATTATAATCTCTGGATTAAATAGTTTGTTGCTTACGAGAGCTGTATCAGGGTCACTTATCAATAAGCGCAATATGTTAGGGATAGTAATTAGTGGTATCTGTATGGGGTTTGTATTAATGATGTTCACACGTGTGTTACAGATGTCTGGATTAGTAATTAATACGGAACATAGAGGAAGCGCGACGCTTGAAGCGTTGTTAGGTGTAGCCATCGGCGGATTGACATATATGTTTTTTATTTTGAAATTACGTGTATTTACAAAAAAAGAATTAGGAACCGTTATGAAACAAGAGAAAAAAGAAGGTTCATTGAAGAAGAGTGGATAGAGGTGACTGGTTGTGAGTGGAATCATTACTATTTTAGGTTTAGGAGCTGGTGAATTAGATCAGCTAACGATGGGTGTATATCGAAAAATAAAAGAAGCAGACCATCTGTTTGTTAGAACGAAGGAACATCCAGTTATAGAAGAATTGGAGAAAGAAGGCGTACAATATACGTCTTTTGATGCTGTATATGAAGCGCATGATACGTTTGAAATTGTATATGAAACAATTGCGAATAAATTGCTAGAACAAGCTGAAGGTACAGAAATTATCTATGCTGTTCCCGGGCATCCACTTGTAGCAGAAAGAACAGTTCAGCTGCTGTTAGAAAAAGGAGAAGTTTCAAATGTTGAAGTGCGAATTGAGGGTGGACAAAGTTTCCTTGATCCTATGTTTGCAAGTCTAAAGATTGATCCGATTGAAGGATTCCAATTACTTGATGCTACATCATTTGAAAGAGGGCAATTAGAACTGCGTCAACATTTAATCTTTTGCCAAGTATATGATGCATTCGTTGCATCTGATGTGAAATTAACATTAATGGAGATGTTACCAGATGATTATGAAGTGTATATCGTAACAGCTGCAGGAACTTCATTTGAACAAGTAAAGAAGGTACCGTTGTACATGTTAGATCATGAAACGGAATTGAATAATTTAACGAGTGTGTACATGCCGCCAGTTCAGGAGCGTGCGTCCTTGTATCAACAGTTTGATGTTCTTAGAGAAATTATTGCGGAACTTCGTGGTCCAAATGGTTGTCCGTGGGATAAAAAGCAAACACATCAATCATTAAAGAAATATTTAATTGAGGAAGCTTATGAAGTGTTGGAAGCAATCGATGAAGAGGATGATGATCACTTAGTAGAAGAATTAGGTGATATATTATTACAAGTTATGCTTCATGCTCAAATCGGAGAAGATGAAGGTTGGTTCTCTATAGATGATATCATTCGAACTCTATCTGAGAAAATGGTTCGTCGCCATCCGCATGTGTTTGGAAATACGGATGTAAACAGCGCTGATGAAGTGATTGCAAATTGGGAAGAAATTAAAAAACAAGAAAAAGGATTCGTGAAAGAATCTGTTTTAAATGGCGTTCCAAAAAGTTTGCCACAGTTACTACGCGCCTATGAAATTCAGAAGAAAGCTGGTAAGGTTGGATTTGATTGGGTTGATGTGCAACCGATGATAGAGAAAGCTTTGGAAGAATGGCAAGAGTTCCAACAAGAGGTTACAAATATGGATGAGGAAAAGATGCTGGGTGAGTTTGGTGATTTACTATTTGCATTTGTTAATATAGCTCGTCATTACAAAATAGATCCAGAAGAGGCGTTACGTTCAACTAATGAGAAATTTACTGGTCGTTTTTTATACATGGAGGCAAAAGTAGCTGAAATGAATAAAGAGATGAAAGATTTATCATTAGAACAGTTAGATGTTTTATGGGAAGAAGCGAAACAAACAGAGCGTTAATAGGGGGATTTGATATGCGTCTAGATAAGTTTTTAAAAGTATCACGTTTAATTAAAAGAAGAACATTAGCGAAAGAAGTAGCTGATCAAGGAAGAATATCTATTAATGGTCAAGTGGCAAAAGCGAGTTCTGATGTGAAAGTAGCTGATGAATTAACAATTCGTTTTGGTCAAAAAATAGTGACTGTGAAAATAAATGAATTAAAAGAAACAACTAAAAAAGAAGATGCAGCAAATATGTATAGCTTAGTTCGTGAAGAAAAAGTAAAAGCGGAAGAAGGCTTGTTCTAAAATCATGTATCCCCTCATACATTACTATTAGCTAGTAAAAACCTATGGGGGGATTTACGTGAATAATGGTTACTCACCTACGTCTTCTAATCAACAAAATGTTTCTGTAGAGCATGACATTATTATGCGTGGCAGGCGTATAATCGATATTACCGGTGTGAAGCAGGTAGAGAGTTTTGATAGCGAAGAGTTTTTACTAGAGACCGTAATGGGTTTTTTAACGATTCGTGGTCAAAATTTACAAATGAAAAATTTAGATGTGGAAAAAGGTATTGTGTCGATTAAAGGGAAAGTTAATGAGATGCTGTATATTGATGAAAATCAAGGGGAAAAAACTAAAGGTTTCTTTAGTAAGTTGTTTAAATGAGCTTAACAATTCAGTTGTATACAATGCTTTCAATGATTGGGATGGGTGCTTGGATTGGAGCGTCTTTAGATACATATCAACGTTTTTTAAAGCGCCAAGAACGTAAACGTTGGCTTGTATTTATACATGATATATTATTTTGGATTGTCCAAGCATTATTCGTCTTTTATGTATTGCTTCTCGTAAATGAAGCTGAGCTACGTATATATGTGTTTTTGGCATTATTATGTGGTTTTGCGGCATATCAAAGCTTATTGAAGGCACTATACATGAAGCTGTTAAATTTTCTCATCTATATTTTTATGCAAACAACATATTTTTTTGTTCGAATTATACAGCTACTCATGATAAAACCTGTTATTATTATAGCGCAGCTATTTATTGCATTTATATTATTCTTATTTCGTATACTGCTTTCAATTGGACATGTGTTATGGAAAATGGTGATTTGGATATTACTTTTCATATGGAAAGTTTTTTTCTGGCCTGTTCGATTTATTGCTTCGCTCATATGGAAACTTCTCCCTAATCGTGTTAAACTTTTTATAGTGAAACATATAGGGTTCCTGCAATATATAGCAAAATTGAAGGGACATATCTTCCAACTATGGGAGCATATAAAAAAGAAGTTAGGGGGACCTCGGAAATGAGGGAACTGAGACAAAGAACAATCGAAAAACAGAGTCCAAATCCTGTTAAAGAGCATATAATACAAACGGATGAGAACAGGAAGCGACTTTATCGCCGTTTAGCGGTTTTTCTTGTCTTTACTTTTACAATTATTGCGAGTATTAGTGTAACGTTTTATCAACAAAACAGTTCCATTAAAGCAAAAGAAGCAAAAGTTAAGGACATGAAAAAAGAACTGGATTCATTAACGAATAAAGAAAAAAGTCTAAAAGACGAAGTTCAAAAGTTAAATGATGAAGAGTACGTATTAAAGATTGCTAGAAGGGATTATTTCTTCTCTGGTAAAGGGGAGATAATTTTTCCTGTTTCTAAGTAGAGTATGTCTTATTGACACTATATTTTAGGATTATATATAATAAAGTAAAATTTGACTTTTTAACCACTAAGGAGGAGCATTTTTTTTATGTCAATCGAGGTAGGCAGCAAGTTACAGGGTAAAGTAACAGGTATTACAAATTTTGGGGCTTTTGTGGAGCTGCCAGAGGGATTAACGGGTCTTGTTCATATTAGTGAAGTTGCTGATAACTATGTAAAAGATATTAACGATCACTTAAAAGTGGGCGACCAAGTAGAAGTAAAAGTTATTAATGTTGAAAAAGATGGAAAGATTGGTTTATCTATCAAAAAAGCGAAAGAACGTGAAAAAACAGAAGGAGATCGTCCACGTGGTGAATACCAACGCGGTGGTGATCAACAACGTTCTGGACGTCCACAACGTAATAATCGCTCTTTCAACAGAGATAATCGCGGTGGCGGTAACGACCGAGCTCCGAAAGAAACATTTGAGCAAAAGATGGCACGCTTCTTAAAAGATAGCGAAGATCGTTTAACTTCTTTAAAGCGTAACACAGAGTCTAAACGTGGTGGCCGTGGCGCGCGTCGCGGATAATAAGGACGTTTAGTTTTTAACATATAGAGAGGTACCCAGAGTAATGTCTCAGGGTGCTTTTTTATATGTAAAAAATATTTTCAAAAAAGTTTTTGAGATGTGTTGACTTTAATTAGTATCTGATGTAAGATACTAATTGTCCGTTAAATAAGACGACATGGCGGTGTAGCTCAGCTGGCTAGAGCGTACGGTTCATACCCGTGAGGTCGGGGGTTCGATCCCCTCCGCCGCTATATTTAATTTAACGGCCCGTTGGTCAAGTGGTTAAGACACCGCCCTTTCACGGCGGTAACACGGGTTCGAATCCCGTACGGGTCATCTAAAAAGATCATGCAAATTTGCATGATCTTTTTTTGTTAAATAAATTAAGATATACAACACTTCTACAAAATCACCCTATATTTTCTGAATGTTTAATTAAAATATCGAAAATAACTTACATACCCTGTATATCTGTAGAGTTATTTCGAATAAAAAGTCGAACGATTATAAAAGTGAAAACTGTTGTTTTGACAAAAAAACCAACAATCATCTTTTATAATGACAGTAATTAAACTATGCAGGTGGTGTTAAAAATATGCCTAAAGCAGGAAGGAATACTATGAATACAAGTGCATTGGCAATGAATGAGAGTCAGCTTGATGGAATAAAGTGGACGAGTAAGTTGCGAATGAAATTTGAGCAAGTTTTCTTTAGATGGGGATTTATTATTGTTGTTATTGGTTTTCTTTTGGGACGAGCATATATATTAACAAATATTTTACCGTTTGCACTGCCATTTTTTGCTGCTGTTTATGTTATGAAGCGGGATAAGATGCCGCTAGCATTTTTAGCTCTAATGGGAGGAGCTCTTTCAGTATCGATAGATAATTTGTTTTTTACCTTTGCATCTATCTTTACCTTCTTCATTTATAATATCTTCTTTAGTCGATTTACACGTAAAACTGTTGGACTTGTTCCATTTCAAGTATTTATCTCCGCATTAACCGCACACTTAGTTGTTGTATATTTTGCGCAACAAACTGTCACCATGTACGATTTACTCGTTAGTACCATTGAGGCTGGGCTTAGTTTTGTATTAACTATGATATTTTTACAAAGTGTCCCACTTTTAGTGGAAAGGAAAGGAAAACAACAGGCATTAGAGACGGAAGAAATTGTTTGTTTGATTATATTACTAGCATCTGTTTTAACGGGTACAACAGATTGGTTTGTATATGATGCTTCTATTCAACATATTTTTACAAGGTATTTAGTGCTAGTATTTGCATTTATTGCGGGTGCTGCCACAGGGTCTACAGTGGGGGTTGTAACAGGACTAATATTAAGTTTAGCAAATGTGTCTAGCTTGTCTCAGCTTAGCCTTCTTGCTTTTTCTGGATTGCTTGGTGGATTGTTAAAAGAAGGAAAGCGTTTAGGTGTTAGTTTAGGTTTATTAATTGGGACAAGCTTAATTACATTATATGTAGACAAACAGACAAATATTGTAACAACTTTAATTGAGTCAGGTGTAGCGATTGTTATCTTCTTATTAACACCGAAGCTTGTTTTGGATCGTATTGCTAAATTTATGCCAGGTACACAAGAGCATTCGCAAGATCAACAACAATATTTAAGAAGGATGCGTGATGTTACAGCAAATAAAATCAACCAATTTGCAAATGTATTTGCTGCTTTATCTAATAGCTTTTCTGTATATGGGTATGTAGAGGAAGAAGATAAAGAGACAGAAGCAGATTTGTTTTTGAGTACAATTACTGCGAAAACATGTCAAACATGCTTTAAAAAGGATCAATGCTGGGTAGTGAATTTTGATAAAACGTACGATTATATGAAACAAATAATGAATGAAACGGAAGAAGGAACCCTGCAACATAATCGTAAATTAGTTCGTGAGTGGGACAAGCATTGTGTGAGAGGGAAAAAAGTGACGGATTTAGTAGCCGGTGAATTAGATCACTTCTATGAGGGACAAAAATTACGAAAACAAATGAAGGAAAATCGTAGAATAGTAGCGGAGCAACTATTAGGTGTATCAAAGGTTATGGAGGATTTTGCTAAGGAGATACAACGAGAGCGTGAAAATCATCAAGTGCAGGAAGAACAGATTATGCAAGCGTTCCGAGATTTTGGTGTCGAAGTAGAGCATGTTGATATTTATTGTTTAGATAGAGGAAGTATTGATATTGAAATGTTAATTCCAGTTGCATCTAATGAACATGGTGAGTGTGAAAAGTTAGTTGCACCGATGCTTTCAGATATCCTTAAAGAAAATATTGTCGTTAAACATGAAGAAAAGTCTTCTTATCCAAATGGCCATAGTTTAATATCATTTGGTTCGGCGAAGACGTATTCTCTTGATACAGGATTGGCTACAGCTGCAAAAGGCGGTGGATTTGTTTCGGGTGACTCTTATGCGATGATGGATTTAAGTGTTGGTAAATATGCACTTGCGATTAGTGATGGTATGGGTAATGGGCAAAGAGCTCATATGGAAAGTAAGGAAACGGTGAAATTATTACAAAAAATACTCCAATCAGGCATTGATGAAGAAATAGCAATTAAGTCTATCAATTCAATTCTTTCTTTGAGAACGACAGAAGAAATGTTTACGACATTAGATTTAGCTATGGTAGATTTGCGGGATGCGAGTGCAAGGTTTTTAAAGATTGGATCAACGCCGAGTTTTGTTAAACGCGCAAATAATATTTTGAAAATTGAAGCAAGTAATTTGCCGATGGGAATCATCGAAGATGTTGAAGTTGATGTGGTGGGTGAACAATTAAAAACGGGCGATATTCTTATTATGATGAGTGATGGGATTTTTGAAGGAGCACAGCATGTGGAGAATCATGAATTGTGGATGAAACGAAAAATTAAAGAATTGCAAACCGAAGACCCGCAAGAAATTGCTGATATCATTATGGAAGAAGTGATTCGCTCTTGTGATGGTTATATAAATGATGATATGACTATTGTAGTGGCAAAAGTGAAGAAAAATATGCCGAAGTGGGCTACGATTCCGATTGTAGGAATGCAAGCGCAGTAAAATGTAAGTGGAATGTTTATCTATAATTTGATTTTAAAAACCTAGGTGAATACCTAGGTTTTTTTGTGGGAAAAGGTAATGTTATTAATTTTGTGAATAGACACGGAGGATGTAAGATAAAAATGTAATTTTTGTATATCTTTTTTTTGCACAATGTTTGTAAAAGTTGTACCATTGTAGACAAGGTGACTAAGGTTGCTGTTCTTGTTTAATGAAAGGTGATTGCGAAGTTGAAAGATACATTTGTTGAAAAAGTAGATGACTTTGTAAAGCAGCATGATGTATTAAAGAATGATTCAACAATTGTTGTGGGAGTTTCTGGTGGTCCTGACTCGTTAGCGCTTTTATATTATTTATTAGAAAAAAGAGCGGAAAAACAGTTGGAAATTGTAGTTGCTCATGTGGATCATATGTTTAGAGGTGATGAATCTTATGAGGATTTACAGTTTGTGCAGGGCCTTTGTGAAGAACTGGGAATTATTTGTGAAACGATAAGGATTAATGTATCACAATATCAACAGCAATACGGAATGAATGCACAGGTTGCTGCGAGAGAATGCAGATATGCATTTTTGGAAAGAATAATGAAGAAATATGATGCGAGATATGTTGCTCTTGGACATCATGGAGATGATCAAGTCGAGACAATTTTAATGCGTCTTGTAAGAGGGAGTACTCCGAAAGGATATGCAGGAATTGCAGTGAAGCGTCCTTTTCATAATGGATATTTAATTAGGCCGTTACTTGGCGTAACGAAGGAAGAAATTGTTGATTACTGTAATAAGCTAAATTTAATGCCACGTATAGATCCGAGTAATAAAAAGGAAGTATATACAAGGAATCGATTACGTAAATATGTCCTTCCTCATTTGAAAGAAGAAAATCCACAAATGCATGAGAAATTCCAAAAATTTAGCGTGCAGATGCAAGAGGATGAGGCTTATTTGCAGGAATTAGCTTTTGAGAAAATGAATAAAGTAATTACAAAAAAAAGTGATAAACAAATTAGCTTATCAATTCCTGCCTTTGAATCCATGTCTATGCCTTTACAAAGAAGAGGGATTCAACTAATATTAAACTATCTTTATGAATATAAGATTCCATCTTCTCTTTCTTCTATACATATTGACAAGTTGATTGAGTTTTTTAAGCGGACACAACCTTCAGGTTCACTTGATTTTCCGGGTGATTTGAAAATTGTTCGTTCATACGAGGAGTGTAGCTTTAGATTTAAACAAGAAATTGTCTCTCCTTTTTCACAAGATTTATTAGTACCCGGGACCATTACGCTATTGAACGGGGATAAATTTGTAACAGAGGTGAGCGAAGATATACCAAGTAACATGAATGAAACAGTATTTGTTGCTAAGTATAATGATATATCATATCCACTTCGTATTCGTTCTAGAGAAAATGGAGATCGCATGTCAATACAAGGTATGAATGGCACGAAAAAGATAAAAGCTATTTTTATCGAAGCGAAAGTACCGAAAGAAAAAAGAGAAGAATGGCCGGTCGTTTGTGATGCAAGTGGGACTATTATTTGGGTACCCTTGTTGAAACGATCTGCATTTGCAATTTCGAAAGAGATGGCAAAGAAGGATAAATATATGATTATTCACTACAAAAGCAAGGAGTCTTCCGGGAGGATAATGAAATGATGAATCAAGATATCGAAAAAGTATTAATTTCTGAAGAGCAAATACAAGAAAAGGTGCGCGAACTAGGTGCAATTATTGCAGAGGATTATAAAAACACAGTACCTCTTGCAATTGGTGTATTAAAAGGCGCAATGCCATTCATGGCAGATTTATTAAAGAGAACAGATACATATCTTGAAATGGATTTTATGGCTGTATCTAGTTACGGTCACTCTACAGTTTCAACAGCCGAAGTGAAAATTTTAAAAGATCTTGATACTTCTGTAGAAGGTCGCGATATTTTAATCGTCGAAGATATTATTGATAGTGGTCTTACACTAAGCTACTTAGTAGACTTATTCAAATATCGTAAAGCGAAGTCTGTAAAAATTGTTACATTTTTAGATAAGCCAACAGGCCGTAAGGTTGATCTGAAAGCGGATTATGTTGGATTTACTGTTCCACATGAATTTGTAGTAGGATATGGATTAGATTATAAAGAGCAATACCGTAATCTTCCTTATGTAGGCGTATTAAAACCAAGCGTTTACTCAAATTAATTAAATATAGGCTTCACAATTGTATAGGAAAGTTTTTCTATGTTACGATTTACTATAGTGTTTATGCCGTGAGAGGAGGTTAGGAATGAATCGTATCTTCCGTAATACCATCTTTTATTTACTGATATTCTTAGTAGTAATTGGAATCGTGAGCTATTTTAATGGTTCGACACAAAAAACGACATCAGTTAGCTACGACAAATTCATTACTAAACTAGAAAGCGGTGAAGTGCGTAATGTGCAACTTCAACCGAAAAATGGTGTATTTGAGGTAAAAGGACAATTTAATAACTCTAGCCAAGGAGAACAATTTGTTACTTATGCACCAAATACTGAGGAATTACAAAAGAAAATTAATGATAAAGCGAAAGGTGCCGAAGTTAAGTATCAACCAGCAGAAGAAACAAGTGCTTGGGTAACATTCTTTACTTCAATCATTCCATTTGTCATCATCTTCATTTTATTCTTCTTCTTATTAAACCAAGCTCAAGGCGGCGGTAGCCGTGTTATGAACTTCGGGAAAAGTAAGGCGAAGTTATATAATGATGAAAAGAAAAAAGTTCGTTTCAGAGATGTTGCTGGTGCGGATGAAGAGAAACAAGAACTTGTTGAGGTAGTTGAATTCTTGAAAGACCCTCGTAAGTTCTCTGAAGTTGGTGCTCGTATTCCAAAGGGTGTCCTATTAGTTGGACCTCCAGGTACAGGTAAAACTTTATTAGCACGTGCTGTTGCAGGTGAGGCTGGCGTTCCATTCTTCTCTATCAGTGGTTCTGACTTCGTAGAGATGTTTGTCGGTGTCGGTGCATCACGTGTACGTGATTTATTTGAAAATGCAAAGAAAAATGCTCCTTGTATCATTTTCATTGATGAAATTGATGCAGTAGGTCGTCAACGTGGCGCAGGTCTTGGTGGTGGTCATGATGAGCGTGAGCAAACATTGAACCAATTACTTGTTGAAATGGATGGATTCGGTGCAAACGAAGGTATTATTATCGTTGCTGCGACAAACCGTCCAGACATTCTTGACCCAGCGTTATTACGTCCAGGTCGTTTTGACCGTCAAATTACAGTAGATCGTCCAGATGTAAATGGCCGTGAAGCTGTACTGAAAGTACATGCGCGTAATAAACCACTTGATGAGCATATTAATTTAAGAGCAATTGCGACTCGTACACCAGGATTCTCTGGTGCGGATCTTGAAAACTTATTAAACGAAGCTGCTTTAGTAGCTGCACGTCAAGATAAGAAGAAAATTGATATGAGTGATATCGATGAAGCGACGGATCGTGTTATTGCAGGTCCAGCTAAGAAAAGTCGTGTTATCTCTGAAAAAGAACGTAATATCGTTGCTTTCCATGAAGCAGGTCATACTGTAATTGGTGTTGTTCTTGATGAAGCAGATGTCGTTCATAAAGTAACAATTGTCCCTCGTGGTCAGGCTGGTGGATATGCGGTAATGCTTCCGAAAGAAGATCGTTACTTCATGACGAAACCAGAGTTACTTGATAAAATCACTGGTTTACTTGGTGGCCGAGTAGCTGAGGAGATTGTATTTGGTGAAGTGAGTACAGGTGCTCATAATGACTTCCAACGTGCGACTGGTATTGCAAGACGTATGGTTACGGAATTTGGTATGAGTGACAAACTTGGACCGATGCAATTTGGTAGCTCGCAAGGTGGTCAAGTGTTCTTAGGAAGAGACTTCCACTCAGAACAAAACTATAGTGATGCGATTGCACATGAAATCGATATGGAAATGCAATCAATTATGAAAGAATGTTATGCTCGTGCAAAACAAATTCTTACTGAAAACCGTGATAAACTAGATATTATCGCACAAACGTTACTTGAAGTAGAAACGTTAGATGCAGAGCAAATCAATCATTTATGTGATTACGGCAGATTGCCAGAACGTCCAACATCTTCAGATGATGTGAAAGTAAACATCAACATGAAGAAAGACGATGAGGATAAAGAAGATAAGTAAGAAGTGAAGGAGTGACTATCGTCACTCCTTTTTTGTTTGTTAAAATCTTTGTTAATTACTATTGAGAACTTAGTGGATAAAGTAATTTAAGTAAACCTAGTATTAAAAATTGAAATAGAGAGCAATCTTTTTGTAAAATGATGAGGATAGGAAAGCTGATTATATAAGTATGTGTGATATGATGTTTTTATAAGTTTTATACATACTGCACAAATATAGATTAAATAAGATAAGTGGTGAGAATATGATTTTTGTATTGGATGTAGGGAACACAAATGCTGTACTAGGTGTGTTTGAAGAGGGGGAACTTCGTCAGCATTGGCGCATGGAAACAGATCGTCATAAGACAGAAGATGAATATGGAATGCTTGTAAAGCAATTGCTTGAGCATGAGGGTCTTTCGTTTGAAGATGTGAAAGGTATTATTGTGTCTTCAGTCGTACCACCAATTATGTTTGCTTTAGAGCGCATGTGTGAAAAATATTTTAAAATTAAACCGCTTGTAGTAGGGCCTGGGATAAAAACAGGACTAAATATTAAATATGAAAATCCGCGTGAAGTAGGCGCAGACCGAATTGTAAATGCAGTAGCAGGAATCCACTTATATGGAAGTCCGCTCATTATTGTTGATTTTGGTACGGCTACTACATATTGTTATATTAACGAAGAAAAACATTATATGGGTGGAGTTATTACGCCAGGAATTATGATTTCAGCAGAGGCTTTATATAGCAGAGCAGCAAAACTTCCTCGTATCGAAATTACAAAACCAAGCAGTGTTGTTGGGAAAAATACAGTAAGTGCGATGCAATCTGGTATTCTTTATGGTTATGTTGGACAAGTGGAAGGTATTGTTAAGCGTATGAAAGAAGAAGCTAGACAAGAACCTAAAGTTATTGCAACAGGTGGATTGGCAAAATTAATTTCCGAAGAATCGAATGTAATTGATATTGTAGATCCGTTTTTAACGTTAAAAGGTTTGTATATGTTATATGAACGTAATGCAAATTTACAGCATGAGAAAGGTGAATAAATACGTATGAAAGATTATTTAGTAAAAGCGTTAGCATTTGATGGAGAAGTGCGTGCGTATAGTGTGCGTACAACAAATACAGTAAGTGAGGCGCAAAGACGTCATGATACATGGAGAACAGCTTCAGCGGCACTAGGGCGTTCTTTGACTGCGGGTACAATGATGGGCGCAATGTTAAAGGGCGAGCAAAAGTTAACGATTAAGGTAGAAGGTAACGGTCCAATTGGCCCTATCTTAGTAGATGCTCATGCAAATGGAGATGTACGTGGTTATGTAACGAATCCGCATGTTGATTTTGAAGGAACAGAACAAGGGAAGTTACGTGTATATCAAGCGGTAGGTACAGAGGGGTTTGTAACTGTAATTAAAGATATTGGAATGCGTGAGCCGTTTATTGGTCAATCTCCAATCGTTTCAGGAGAATTAGGAGAAGACTTTACGTATTATTTTGCAGTTTCTGAACAAACGCCTTCTTCTGTAGGTGTTGGTGTTCTTGTAAATGGAGATGATAGCATATTAGCGGCAGGTGGATTCATCCTTCAAATTATGCCGGGTGCGCAAGATGAAACGATTTCATTTATTGAAGACCGTTTACAAAAGATTCCACCTGTATCAACGTTGATTGAACAAGGTCTTTCTCCGGAAGAGCTACTATATGCAGTTCTTGGAGAAGATAAAGTAAAAGTATTAGAAACAATGGATGTTCAATTTAATTGCACATGCTCACGCGAGCGTATTGAGAGTGTATTAATTAGTTTAGGTAAAACAGAGTTAGAGCAAGTTCGTGAAGAAGAGGAAGAGACAGAAGTTCACTGTCATTTCTGTAATGAACGATACAAGTTCTCTAAAGAAGATATTACAAATTTAATCGAGAATTTGTAATAAGGGAATTAAGAGGAGCAATCCTCCAAATGAATTGACAAACAGGGAATTTTCTGACAAAATCTAAATATAGATAAAACCAATAAAAATACTCGGTGTTAGGAGTGACAGGAATGCGAGTGGCACAATCAGTTTCAGAATTAATCGGGAAAACGCCGATCGTTAAGTTGAACCGCATCGTAGAATCAGACAGCGCAGATATATACTTAAAATTAGAATTTATGAATCCGGGGAGTAGTGTTAAAGATCGTATCGCATTAGCTATGATTGAAGATGCTGAAAAAAAGGGATTATTAAAAGAGGGCGATACAATCATTGAGCCGACAAGTGGTAACACAGGAATTGGTTTAGCGATGGTAGCGGCTGCTAAAGGATATAATGCAATCTTAGTAATGCCAGAAACAATGAGTATTGAGCGTCGTAATTTATTACGTGCTTACGGTGCGGAATTAGTATTGACTCCAGGGCCTGAAGGAATGGGTGGAGCAATTCGTAAAGCGACTGAATTAGCAAAAGAACATGGCTACTTTATACCACAACAGTTCAAAAACCAATCGAATCCAGAAATTCACCGTTTAACAACAGGTCCAGAAATTATTGAACAAATGGGCGACCAATTAGATGCGTTTATTGCAGGTATTGGTACAGGTGGAACGATTACTGGTGCTGGTGAAGTACTGAAGGAAGCGTATAAAGATATTAAAATTTATGCAGTAGAACCTGCAGATTCACCAGTATTATCTGGTGGGAAGCCAGGTCCACATAAAATCCAAGGAATTGGGGCGGGATTTGTTCCGGAGACGTTGGATGTAGAAGTATATGATGAAATTATTCAAGTGAAAACAGAGCAAGCATTTGAATATGCGAGAAGAGTGGCTAAAGAGGAAGGTATTTTAGTTGGTATCTCTTCAGGCGCAGTTATTTATGCAGCAACAGAGGTTGCGAAAAAGTTAGGTAAAGGGAAAAAGGTACTTGTTATTATCCCGAGTAACGGTGAACGTTATTTAAGTACACCACTTTATCAATTTGAATCCTAATTAAACGCGATTGAAAAAGCATCCTTGAAAAAGGGTGCTTTTTCTTTTGGGATTGGAAATAGGAAAAGAGTGAATGACTAGAAAACTTCATGTAAAATAAGAGGTAGTATAATTAAATTATTTTCACTAGCCTTCGAGTATAATCAATCTCTATATAAATAACTTATGTAGTTTGAGCTGGTTTATCTAAGAGGGTGGGATAAAAGAAGACGGGGTGTTGATATGCAACGAAGAAAATCTTTAGCGCTTTCTATTCCATATCAGTTAGATTTCTTTAAGCAATATAAATTTCTTTCTCAGGGTAAATCGCAACATATTTTGTTAGAAAGCGGCCGTGGCGGTCGTTATAACATTGTAGGGCTGAACCCAGTAGCGGTAATCCGAGGGAAGGATGAAACGTTACATATAAGTGAAAGTGGTAAGGGAACAATAAAACGAGGGAATCCGTTAGATTTAATGCAAGAATATATGGAACAATGGAAGACGGACTATAACCCAGAGTATCCGCCTTTTCAAGGTGGTGCAATTGGCTATTTCAGTTATGACTGTATCCGTTATATTGAAAAGCTGCCTTCTCTTGCGGAAGATGATATTGATATACCTGACATCTTCTTTTTATTATTTGATGACGTATTTGTCTATGATCAAAAAGAACAAGTGTTATGGGTTATTACGCATTATGTAGATAAATATGAAGAGGCGAAAGAACGGCTAAATGAGTGGAAGAGTCTTTGGATGACAGAAGCGCCTGAAGTGACCGTGCCCTTTGAAAGTCCTGAAAAGAAAAGTGAAGCAGTTGCTTTTACTGAAGCTGGCTTTATGAAGGCAGTTGAATGTATTCAAGAATATATTGGAGCGGGTGATGTGTTCCAAGTAAACTTGTCGATGAGACAAGAAAGAACGTTACAGACACACCCACTAGAAATTTATACAAGTCTTCGTGAAATTAATCCATCTCCATATATGGGTTACCTGGAGCTTGGGGATTTTCAAATCGTTAGTGGATCGCCAGAGTTGTTAATTAAGAAACAAGGAACTGAAGTAAGTACAAGACCGATTGCTGGAACGAGATCTAGAGGCGCGGATGAGCAAGAGGATGAAGAATTAGCAAGAGAATTAATTGAGAACGAAAAAGAAAGAGCAGAGCATGTAATGCTTGTGGATTTAGAAAGAAATGATTTAGGACGTGTTTGTAAATATGGCACTGTAGAAGTAGATGAATTTATGGTAATTGAGAAATACTCACATGTTATGCATATTGTTTCTAATGTGCGTGGTGAGGTGGAAGAAGATAAAGATGCTTTTGATTTAGTGAAGGCTGTATTCCCTGGGGGAACAATTACTGGTGCCCCAAAAATACGTACGATGGAAATTATTGAGGAATTAGAACCTGTTCGAAGAGGGATTTATACAGGGTCAATCGGTTGGATTGGTTATTCTGGAGATACAGAATTGAATATTGTAATTAGAACACTTCTTGCTAAAGATGGAAAAGCTCATGTACAAGCAGGGGCGGGAATTGTAATTGATTCAAATCCGGAAAATGAATATAAAGAGTCGTTAAAAAAGGCGATTGCTTTATGGCGTGCAAAAGAACGTAGTGAAGAAACGGTTAGGTGAGAGAAATGATATTAATGATTGATAATTATGATTCTTTTACATTTAATTTAGTGCAGTTTCTTGGAGAACTTGGACAAGAGCTCGTTGTTAAACGTAACGATGAAGTGACCATTTCAGATATTGAGAATATGAAACCAGATTTTCTAATGATTTCTCCAGGTCCGTGCAGTCCTAATGAAGCTGGGATTAGTATGGAAGTTATTAAATACTTTGCTGGAAAGATTCCGATTTTTGGTGTTTGTCTAGGGCATCAATCCATTGCACAAGTGTTTGGTGGAGAGGTTGTCCGTGCAGACCGATTAATGCATGGAAAAACGTCGCTTATGCATCATGATGGAAAGACGATTTTTTCGGATATTCCTAATCCGTTTACTGCGACGCGCTATCATTCCCTTATTGTTAAGAAAGAGACGTTACCCGATTGCTTAGAGGTAACATCTTGGACAGAGGAAGGGGAAATTATGGCACTTCGTCATAAGACATTGCCGATAGAGGGTGTGCAATTCCATCCAGAATCTATTATGACTTCTCATGGGAAAGAGCTGTTGCAGAATTTCATTCGTAAATACAGTCCAAGTGCGACATTATGTTAATTTACGTAAATGGTCAGTATGTAGAAGCAAGTGAAGCGAGAATTTCTCCTTATGATCATGGTTATTTATATGGTCTTGGAGTTTTTGAAACGTTTCGTATTTATAATGGTCATCCTTTCTTATTGGATGATCATTATAACCGTTTAATAGAGGCGCTGGATACATTGCAAATTAAATGGACAATGACAAAAAATGATGTGATGCTTATTTTGAAAGATTTACTCGCTAAGAATGAATTGAAGCATGCATATGTACGTTTTAATGTATCGGCGGGTATAGATGAAATAGGATTACAAACGGAAATGTATGAAGAGCCTTCTGTTATTGTTTTTATAAAACCTTTAACAGCTCCAGGGGATGTAGTGGAAAAAGAAGGTGTTATTCTAAAACAAGTGCGAAATACACCGGAAGGGACATTTCGCCTGAAGTCTCATCACTATTTAAATAATATTTTAGGGAAGCGTGAAATTGGAAATGTTGTGAGTAAGGAAGGTATTTTCCTTACTGAAGCAGGTTATGTTGCAGAGGGCATTGTTTCGAATCTATTTTTTGTGAAAGGTGATGTTTTATATACACCTTCGTTAGAGACAGGGATTTTAAATGGTATCACTCGTGCGTTTATTATAAAGAGTGCTGAAGAATTAAATATAGAAGTAAAGGAAGGTTTCTTTACAAAAGATGAGCTACTTTCAGCGGATGAAGTCTTCGTAACAAACTCCATTCAAGAAATTGTTCCGCTTTATCGTATAGAAGCGCAGGATTTCCCGGGTAAAGTAGGAGTGGTTACAAAAAGTTTAATGTACCTTTATGGAATGCAAAGAGAGAAATTATGGAGCAGAAATGAACTACGAAGAGGAGATGTGTAGTTTGAAGTGGGATTATGATTTGCGCTGCGGCGAATATACATTGAATTTAAATGAAAAAACATTAATTATGGGGATTTTAAATGTAACACCAGATTCGTTTTCTGATGGTGGGAGTTACAACGAGGTAGATGCTGCGGTACGTCACGCAAAAGAAATGCAAGGTCAAGGTGCTCATATTATTGATATTGGTGGCGAATCTACTCGCCCAGGTTTTGCTAAAGTATCAGTAGAAGAAGAAATAAAGCGAGTTGTCCCGATGATTCAAGCAGTTTCAAAAGAAGTAAAATTGCCTATATCTATCGATACATATAAAGCTGAAGTTGCAAAGCAAGCAATTGAGGCTGGTGCTCATATTATTAATGATATTTGGGGAGCGAAGGCGGAGCCAAAAATTGCTGAAGTCGCAGCTCATTATGATGTACCCATCATTTTAATGCATAACCGCGATAATATGAATTATCGTAATTTAATGGCGGATATGATTGCTGATTTGTATGACAGTATTAAAATTGCTAAAAATGCTGGTGTGCCAGATGAGAATATTATTTTAGATCCAGGTATCGGTTTTGCTAAAACACCTGAGCAGAACTTAGAGGCGATGCGTAATTTAGAACAGTTAAATGTGCTAGGTTATCCAGTTCTCTTAGGTACTTCGAGAAAGTCCTTTATTGGGCACGTATTAGATTTGCCAGTGGAGGAACGCCTTGAGGGAACAGGAGCTACCGTTTGTCTTGGTATTGAAAAGGGCTGTGAGTTTGTTCGTGTCCATGATGTGAAAGAAATGGCGCGTATGGCTAAAATGATGGATGCGATGATTGGTAAGGGGGTAAGGTAATTGGATAAAATTTATATCCATGATATGGAGTTTTATGGTTATCATGGTGTGTTCCCAGAGGAGAATAAATTAGGTCAGAGATTTAAAGTTGACTTAACGGTGGAGTTGGATTTAAAGCGTGCAGGGGAAAGTGATGACTTAGAGCATTCGGTCAATTATGGAGAGCTTTTCGAATTATGTAGAAAAGTTGTTGAGGATAGAAAGTATAAGCTTGTGGAGAGTATCGCTGAAAATATTGCTGCAGATATATTAAAACAATATGAAAGTATTTCACGCTGTACAATTAAGGTAATTAAGCCGGATCCACCGATACCGGGTCATTATCGTGCTGTAGCAGTAGAAATTACGAGAGAACGTCCATGAACAATATAGCTTACATTGCATTAGGGTCAAATATTGGAGAGCGTTATACGTATCTAACTGAAGCGATTCAGTTTTTAAATAAAAATCCTTATATTCAGGTTGATGATATTTCATCTGTATATGAAACTGAGCCAGTTGGCTATACTGACCAAAGTTGCTTTTTAAATTTAGTTATAAAAATTTCTACCAATTTATCACCACAAGAGTTATTGAAAGTAACACAAAAAGTAGAAAATGACCTAGGAAGAAAAAGGGAAATTAGGTGGGGGCCGAGGACTATCGACCTTGACATTTTACTTTATAATCAAGAGAATATTGAAGCAGAGAATCTTATTGTTCCGCATCCGCGGATGTTTGAAAGAGCTTTTGTTATCGTTCCGTTGTTAGAGATTAATCAAGACATAAAACAAAACATTTCACGTTCACAAGTAGAAGAAATGAAAAGGCGAGAGGGAGTAACGATATGGAAGCAGAAAAATGGGGAAGACGCATTCGTGCTTTTCGAAAGCTAAAAGGCTATACACAAGAAGGTTTTGCTAAAGAACTAGGGGTATCTGTATCTGTTTTAGGTGAAGTTGAGAGAGGGAATAGATCGCCTTCTCAAGATTTTGTAGTAGAAGTTGCTAAGGCATTAAATGTTTCGATAGAGGAATTAATGCCAAAGTGATTGTACAGGAAGGAGTAGGTTGATTGTTAAAGATTGCAAATATCGAGATGAAAAATCCGGTTGTACTAGCACCGATGGCGGGAGTGTGTAACTCTGCATTCCGTTTAACAGTAAAAGAATTTGGTGCCGGCTTAGTTTGTGCTGAAATGGTAAGTGATAAGGCAATATTACTTAATAATAAAAGAACATTAGATATGTTATATATCGACGAGAGAGAAAAGCCATTAAGTTTACAAATTTTTGGTGGAGAGAAAGAAACTCTTGTAGATGCTGCGAAATATGTAGATAAATATACGACAGCAGACATAATTGATATTAATATGGGTTGTCCAGTGCCGAAAATCGTTAAATGTGATGCGGGGGCAAGGTGGCTTTTAGATCCGAATAAAATATATGAAATGGTAGCAGCGGTTGTAGATGCTGTAGAAAAGCCGGTTACAGTTAAAATGCGTATCGGTTGGGATGAAGAACATATTTTCGCAATAGAAAATGCTAGGGCTGTTGAGCGTGCTGGTGGCCAAGCTGTGGCGGTTCACGGACGTACACGAGTGCAAATGTATGAAGGAAAAGCGGATTGGGATATTATTAAACAAGTAAAACAATCTGTAAATATCCCGGTTATCGGAAATGGTGATGTCGCAACGCCGCAAGATGCAAAGCGTATGCTTGATGAAATTGGTGTAGATGGTGTTATGATTGGTCGTGCGGCTCTTGGAGATCCGTGGATGATTTATCGTACGGTAAAGTATTTGGAGACAGGTGAATTAATGCCGGAACCAACAGTGCGCGAGAAAATTGATGTATGTATGTTACATCTAGATCGTCTTATTGACTTAAAG
>NC_004722.1:85000-87500 GCF_000007825.1 Bacillus cereus ATCC 14579
CTTAGACAACTAGGATGTTGGCTTAGAAGCAGCCACCATTTAAAGAGTGCGTAATAGCTCACTAGTCGAGTGACTCTGCGCCGAAAATGTACCGGGGCTAAATACACCACCGAAGCTGCGGATTGATACCAATGGTATCAGTGGTAGGGGAGCGTTCTAAGGACAGTGAAGTCAGACCGGAAGGACTGGTGGAGTGCTTAGAAGTGAGAATGCCGGTATGAGTAGCGAAAGACGGGTGAGAATCCCGTCCACCGAATGCCTAAGGTTTCCTGAGGAAGGCTCGTCCGCTCAGGGTTAGTCAGGACCTAAGCCGAGGCCGACAGGCGTAGGCGATGGACAACAGGTTGATATTCCTGTACCACCTCTTTATCGTTTGAGCAATGGAGGGACGCAGAAGGATAGAAGAAGCGTGCGATTGGTTGTGCACGTCCAAGCAGTTAGGCTGATAAGTAGGCAAATCCGCTTATCCCGTATGCTGAGCTGTGATGGGGAAGCTCCTTATGGAGCGAAGTCTTTGATTCCCCGCTGCCAAGAAAAGCTTCTAGCGAGATAAAAGGTGCCTGTACCGCAAACCGACACAGGTAGGCGAGGAGAGAATCCTAAGGTGTGCGAGAGAACTCTGGTTAAGGAACTCGGCAAAATGACCCCGTAACTTCGGGAGAAGGGGTGCTTTCTTAACGGAAAGCCGCAGTGAATAGGCCCAAGCGACTGTTTAGCAAAAACACAGCTCTCTGCGAAGCCGTAAGGCGAAGTATAGGGGGTGACACCTGCCCGGTGCTGGAAGGTTAAGGAGAGGGGTTAGCGTAAGCGAAGCTCTGAACTGAAGCCCCAGTAAACGGCGGCCGTAACTATAACGGTCCTAAGGTAGCGAAATTCCTTGTCGGGTAAGTTCCGACCCGCACGAAAGGTGTAACGATTTGGGCACTGTCTCAACCAGAGACTCGGTGAAATTATAGTACCTGTGAAGATGCAGGTTACCCGCGACAGGACGGAAAGACCCCGTGGAGCTTTACTGTAGCCTGATATTGAATTTTGGTACAGTTTGTACAGGATAGGCGGGAGCCATTGAAACCGGAGCGCTAGCTTCGGTGGAGGCGCTGGTGGGATACCGCCCTGACTGTATTGAAATTCTAACCTACGGGTCTTATCGACCCGGGAGACAGTGTCAGGTGGGCAGTTTGACTGGGGCGGTCGCCTCCTAAAGTGTAACGGAGGCGCCCAAAGGTTCCCTCAGAATGGTTGGAAATCATTCGTAGAGTGCAAAGGCATAAGGGAGCTTGACTGCGAGACCTACAAGTCGAGCAGGGACGAAAGTCGGGCTTAGTGATCCGGTGGTTCCGCATGGAAGGGCCATCGCTCAACGGATAAAAGCTACCCCGGGGATAACAGGCTTATCTCCCCCAAGAGTCCACATCGACGGGGAGGTTTGGCACCTCGATGTCGGCTCATCGCATCCTGGGGCTGTAGTCGGTCCCAAGGGTTGGGCTGTTCGCCCATTAAAGCGGTACGCGAGCTGGGTTCAGAACGTCGTGAGACAGTTCGGTCCCTATCCGTCGTGGGCGTAGGAAATTTGAGAGGAGCTGTCCTTAGTACGAGAGGACCGGGATGGACGCACCGCTGGTGTACCAGTTGTTCTGCCAAGGGCATAGCTGGGTAGCTATGTGCGGAAGGGATAAGTGCTGAAAGCATCTAAGCATGAAGCCCCCCTCAAGATGAGATTTCCCATAGCGTAAGCTAGTAAGATCCCTGAAAGATGATCAGGTTGATAGGTTCGAGGTGGAAGCATGGTGACATGTGGAGCTGACGAATACTAATAGATCGAGGACTTAACCATATAATATGAAGCAATGTTATCTAGTTTTGAAAGAATATAAAAAACTTGTTGACTTTAAAAGTTAAATGAGTTACAATGATTCTTGTCTTAAATGAATACAGTCTGGTAATGATGGCAGAGAGGTCACACCCGTTCCCATACCGAACACGGAAGTTAAGCTCTCTAGCGCCGATGGTAGTTGGGACCTTGTCCCTGTGAGAGTAGGACGTTGCCAGGCAATCCGGAGGATTAGCTCAGCTGGGAGAGCACCTGCCTTACAAGCAGGGGGTCGGCGGTTCGATCCCGTCATCCTCCACCATTTAGCCGACTTAGCTCAATTGGTAGAGCAACTGACTTGTAATCAGTAGGTTGGGGGTTCAAGTCCTCTAGTCGGCACCAGTTTTTATTGTAAGAGCCATTAGCTCAGTTGGTAGAGCATCTGACTTTTAATCAGAGGGTCGAAGGTTCGAGTCCTTCATGGCTCACCATTTTAATTAATATGCGGGTGTGGCGGAATTGGCAGACGCACTAGACTTAGGATCTAGCGCCTTTGGCGTGGGGGTTCGACTCCCTTCACCCGCACTTTTAATAAAATATCTCAAACATGTCTTGCGGAAGTAGTTCAGTGGTAGAATACAACCTTGCCAAGGTTGGGGTCGCGGGTTCGAATCCCGTCTTCCGCTCCAA
>NC_004722.1:90000-150000 GCF_000007825.1 Bacillus cereus ATCC 14579
CGTAGTCGAAACTTCGTTCTCTCTTGAATGTATCCTGAGTACGGCGGAACACGTGAAATTCCGTCGGAATCTGGGAGGACCATCTCCCAAGGCTAAATACTCCCTAGTGATCGATAGTGAACCAGTACCGTGAGGGAAAGGTGAAAAGCACCCCGGAAGGGGAGTGAAAGAGATCCTGAAACCGTGTGCCTACAAATAGTCAGAGCCCGTTAACGGGTGATGGCGTGCCTTTTGTAGAATGAACCGGCGAGTTACGATCCCGTGCGAGGTTAAGCTGAAGAGGCGGAGCCGCAGCGAAAGCGAGTCTGAATAGGGCGTTTAGTACGTGGTCGTAGACCCGAAACCAGGTGATCTACCCATGTCCAGGGTGAAGTTCAGGTAACACTGAATGGAGGCCCGAACCCACGCACGTTGAAAAGTGCGGGGATGAGGTGTGGGTAGCGGAGAAATTCCAATCGAACCTGGAGATAGCTGGTTCTCCCCGAAATAGCTTTAGGGCTAGCCTTAAGTGTAAGAGTCTTGGAGGTAGAGCACTGATTGGACTAGGGGTCCTCATCGGATTACCGAATTCAGTCAAACTCCGAATGCCAATGACTTATCCTTAGGAGTCAGACTGCGAGTGATAAGATCCGTAGTCAAAAGGGAAACAGCCCAGACCGCCAGCTAAGGTCCCAAAGTGTGTATTAAGTGGAAAAGGATGTGGAGTTGCTTAGACAACTAGGATGTTGGCTTAGAAGCAGCCACCATTTAAAGAGTGCGTAATAGCTCACTAGTCGAGTGACTCTGCGCCGAAAATGTACCGGGGCTAAATACACCACCGAAGCTGCGGATTGATACCAATGGTATCAGTGGTAGGGGAGCGTTCTAAGGACAGTGAAGTCAGACCGGAAGGACTGGTGGAGTGCTTAGAAGTGAGAATGCCGGTATGAGTAGCGAAAGACGGGTGAGAATCCCGTCCACCGAATGCCTAAGGTTTCCTGAGGAAGGCTCGTCCGCTCAGGGTTAGTCAGGACCTAAGCCGAGGCCGACAGGCGTAGGCGATGGACAACAGGTTGATATTCCTGTACCACCTCTTTATCGTTTGAGCAATGGAGGGACGCAGAAGGATAGAAGAAGCGTGCGATTGGTTGTGCACGTCCAAGCAGTTAGGCTGATAAGTAGGCAAATCCGCTTATCGTAAAGGCTGAGCTGTGATGGGGAAGCTCCTTATGGAGCGAAGTCTTTGATTCCCCGCTGCCAAGAAAAGCTTCTAGCGAGATAAAAGGTGCCTGTACCGCAAACCGACACAGGTAGGCGAGGAGAGAATCCTAAGGTGTGCGAGAGAACTCTGGTTAAGGAACTCGGCAAAATGACCCCGTAACTTCGGGAGAAGGGGTGCTTTCTTAACGGAAAGCCGCAGTGAATAGGCCCAAGCGACTGTTTAGCAAAAACACAGCTCTCTGCGAAGCCGTAAGGCGAAGTATAGGGGGTGACACCTGCCCGGTGCTGGAAGGTTAAGGAGAGGGGTTAGCGTAAGCGAAGCTCTGAACTGAAGCCCCAGTAAACGGCGGCCGTAACTATAACGGTCCTAAGGTAGCGAAATTCCTTGTCGGGTAAGTTCCGACCCGCACGAAAGGTGTAACGATTTGGGCACTGTCTCAACCAGAGACTCGGTGAAATTATAGTACCTGTGAAGATGCAGGTTACCCGCGACAGGACGGAAAGACCCCGTGGAGCTTTACTGTAGCCTGATATTGAATTTTGGTACAGTTTGTACAGGATAGGCGGGAGCCATTGAAACCGGAGCGCTAGCTTCGGTGGAGGCGCTGGTGGGATACCGCCCTGACTGTATTGAAATTCTAACCTACGGGTCTTATCGACCCGGGAGACAGTGTCAGGTGGGCAGTTTGACTGGGGCGGTCGCCTCCTAAAGTGTAACGGAGGCGCCCAAAGGTTCCCTCAGAATGGTTGGAAATCATTCGTAGAGTGCAAAGGCATAAGGGAGCTTGACTGCGAGACCTACAAGTCGAGCAGGGACGAAAGTCGGGCTTAGTGATCCGGTGGTTCCGCATGGAAGGGCCATCGCTCAACGGATAAAAGCTACCCCGGGGATAACAGGCTTATCTCCCCCAAGAGTCCACATCGACGGGGAGGTTTGGCACCTCGATGTCGGCTCATCGCATCCTGGGGCTGTAGTCGGTCCCAAGGGTTGGGCTGTTCGCCCATTAAAGCGGTACGCGAGCTGGGTTCAGAACGTCGTGAGACAGTTCGGTCCCTATCCGTCGTGGGCGTAGGAAATTTGAGAGGAGCTGTCCTTAGTACGAGAGGACCGGGATGGACGCACCGCTGGTGTACCAGTTGTTCTGCCAAGGGCATAGCTGGGTAGCTATGTGCGGAAGGGATAAGTGCTGAAAGCATCTAAGCATGAAGCCCCCCTCAAGATGAGATTTCCCATAGCGTAAGCTAGTAAGATCCCTGAAAGATGATCAGGTTGATAGGTTCGAGGTGGAAGCATGGTGACATGTGGAGCTGACGAATACTAATAGATCGAGGACTTAACCATATAATATGTAGCAATGTTATCTAGTTTTGAAGGAATATGCCTTCATAGTTTGGTGATGATGGCAGAGAGGTCACACCCGTTCCCATACCGAACACGGAAGTTAAGCTCTCTAGCGCCGATGGTAGTTGGGACCTTGTCCCTGTGAGAGTAGGACGTCGCCAAGCAACTAAACACGAGTCAAATGACTCGTGTTTTTTCGTGTTTTCTTTTATAATCCATAGTAATTAAAAAAATATGCTTAAATAATTACTATTTTGATTAAATGCAGGGGAATGTGGCTAGGATAGTGAATAAGCAAAAGAGTTGCAAATTTTATTAATACGTATATAATTAAAGTCAAAGATAGTCAAAGTCAATAAAGGTGGCGGATAAATGAGAAATATATCTGATATCATTGAGCAATATCTAAAGCAAGTTATTGACTTAAGTAATAATAATGTGATTGAAATCAAAAGAAATGAGATTGCGGATCGATTCGAGTGCGTACCATCTCAAATCAATTATGTAATCAATACCCGTTTTACATTAGAAAGAGGATTTGTAGTAGAAAGTAAACGTGGTGGAGGAGGTTACATTCGCATTATAAAAGTCAAACTGCATGATGATATAGACATTATTGATCAAATGCTTCATATGATTGATCATAGCGTTGCACAAGGGAATGCAGAGAGTATGATTATACGTTTATTAGAAGAGGGAATCATAACAGGCCGTGAAGCAAAATTAATGTTAAGTGTACTAGATCGTTCTGTATTATCAATGGATATTCCTTCTCGAGATGAACTTAGGGCTCGAATATTATGCGCAATGTTAAGAACACTGAAATATAAATAAATACAGCTTTTGTAAAAGAATGATAATTAAGATAGGGCAGTTAAATATTGTAGAAGTTTTGAAAAAGAGCATGTACTTTTATCTGAGTGGATTAAGGAAAGAGGACAATCTAGTAATGTATGAAAAGTATCATGAGGTAGATCGTTCCTGTTGTAAAGGTGGGGATATTGATGACTTGTCAAAACTGTAATATAAGACCAGCAACTTTACATTATACAAAAGTAATCAACGAGAAGAAGGCGGAAGTTCATCTTTGTGAGCAATGTGCGGAGCAAAGTGGCTATACGTCTTTCTTTCAATCATCACAGTCTAACTTTTCATTTCATGATGTATTTGCTGGTTTATTACACGGTGAATCAACAATGTTTGGAGAAGGAAAAAACGGGTTTTCAAATACAAATACAGTAAGATGTCCAGATTGTAAGATGACATATGAACATTTTACAAAAGTGGGACGCTTTGGTTGTGCTTCTTGTTACGATACATTTAAAGGACACTTAAACCCATTGTTAAAGCGACTTCATGGTGGACATACAGAACATTGTGGAAAAATTCCGGAACGAATGGAAGGAAATATCCACTTAAAGAAAGAATTAGATGAACTAAAACTTATTCTGAAACAATATGTACAGAATGAGGAGTTTGAGAAAGCTGCTGAGGTAAGAGATGAAATTCGAGGGCTTGAAACTCAGCTTAGTGAGCATAGAGAGGGGGAGTAGTTCTATGTCACTGGACAAAATTATGAATGAAGCGATTAGTCCATGGATGAAGGGGGATGGCCCTGATTCTGATATTGTTTTAAGTAGTCGAATTCGTTTGGCTCGTAATTTTAAGCAATATCAATTTTCTACTATGCAAAACGAAGAGGAAGCTCAAAAGGTTCAAGAATTATTTAAAAAGAAATTTATAAATAAAGCGGTAGAGCCCTTTGGGAAGTTTGGACTATTAAAAATGAATGAACTAACTCCTCTTCAAAGGAGAGTTTTAGTCGAAAAGCATTTAATTAGTCCAAATCTAGCAGGGACCGAATATGGAGCATGTCTGTTATCAGAAAGCGAACACATTAGTGTGATGCTTAATGAGGAAGACCACATTAGGATTCAGTGCCTATTTCCAGGACTACAGTTATCAAAGGCGCTTCAAAGCGCCAATCAAATAGATAATTGGATTGAGAAAGAGGTTGAATATGCTTTTGATGAATCACTTGGATATATTACGAGTTGTCCTACTAACGTTGGTACAGGATTAAGAGCTTCTGTAATGATTCATTTACCAGGGCTGGTTTTAACAAAAAGAATTAGCCGTATTATACAAGTAATTCAAAAATTAGGTTTAGTAGTAAGAGGAATATACGGTGAAGGTAGCGAAGCGTTAGGTAATATATTTCAAGTATCAAATCAAATGACGTTAGGGAAATCCGAAGAAGATATTATTGCAGATTTAAAGAGTGTCATGCAGCAAATTATACAACAAGAAAAATTGGCCAGAGAATTAATTGTACAAAATTCGAGCATTGAGCTTGAAGATAAGGTTTATCGTTCTTACGGTATACTAGCAAACAGTCGTTTAATTCAATCTGCAGAAGCGGCAACTTGCTTATCGGATGTACGACTCGGTATTGATCTAGGATATATAAAAGGTATATCGAGAAATATTTTGACTGAGCTAATGGTTCTTACGCAACCTGGTATTTTACAACAATATGCAGGAGGACCTTTAGGACCAGAAGAAAGAGATTATCGAAGAGCAACCTTAATCCGTGAGCGATTACGTATTGAAAAAAACTAAGCGCAAGTAGGAGGCGATTTCTATGATGTTTGGAAGATTTACAGAAAGAGCACAGAAAGTATTAGCTTTATCTCAAGAGGAAGCAATTCGCATTGGGCATAATAACATTGGAACAGAACATATTTTACTTGGGCTTGTACGCGAAGGTGAAGGAATTGCAGCAAAAGCGTTAATTGCTCTTGGATTGAGCCCGGAGAAAGTGCAAAAAGAGGTAGAAGCGTTAATTGGACGTGGAACAGAAGCTTCTCAAACTGTACATTATACACCTCGTGCTAAAAAAGTTATTGAATTGTCTATGGATGAAGCGCGTAAGCTAGGACATTCTTACGTTGGAACAGAACATATTTTACTTGGCTTAATCCGTGAAGGTGAAGGTGTAGCGGCACGTGTATTAAATAATTTAGGTGTAAGCCTCAACAAAGCAAGACAACAAGTGTTACAACTTCTTGGAAGTAACGAAGCAAGTTCAGGTCATCAAGGTGGTTCATCGACAAATGCAAATACACCGACACTAGACAGTTTAGCGCGCGACTTAACAGTTGTTGCACGTGAGAATCGTTTGGATCCTGTTATTGGACGTAGTAAAGAAATTCAACGTGTAATTGAAGTGTTAAGCCGTAGAACAAAAAACAATCCAGTGTTAATTGGAGAGCCTGGTGTAGGTAAAACAGCAATTGCTGAAGGGTTAGCACAGCAAATCGTAAATAATGAAGTTCCTGAAACGTTAAGAGATAAGCGTGTTATGACACTAGATATGGGAACAGTGGTAGCTGGGACGAAATATCGTGGTGAGTTTGAAGATCGTTTAAAGAAAGTAATGGAT
The DNA here is from genome assembly GCF_000007825.1 of Bacillus cereus ATCC 14579. NCBI lineage: Bacteria > Bacillati > Bacillota > Bacilli > Caryophanales > Bacillaceae > Bacillus > Bacillus cereus. The sequence goes on from NC_004722.1 coordinate 95,988, forward strand.
GAAATACGTCAAGCAGGGAATATTATTCTATTTATTGATGAACTTCATACATTAATCGGTGCAGGTGGAGCAGAAGGTGCAATCGATGCATCGAATATTTTAAAACCATCTTTAGCACGCGGAGAATTACAATGTATTGGTGCGACAACTTTAGATGAGTATCGTAAATATATTGAAAAGGATGCAGCTTTAGAGAGACGTTTCCAGCCAATTCATGTTGATGAGCCGAGTCTAGAAGAATCAACTCAAATCTTGAAAGGGTTACGCGATCGTTATGAGGCGCATCACCGTGTGTCTATTACAGATGATGCAATTGATGCAGCTGTAAAACTTTCAGATCGTTATATTACGGATCGTTTCTTACCAGATAAAGCAATTGATTTAATTGATGAAGCTGCTTCAAAAGTTCGCTTGCGTTCTTATACAACACCACCAAACTTAAAAGAGCTTGAAGTGAAGCTTGAGGAAATTCGAAAAGAAAAAGATGCGGCTGTACAAAGTCAAGAGTTTGAAAAGGCTGCTTCCTTACGTGATATGGAACAACGCTTACGTGAGAAATTGGAAGATACAAAACGTCAGTGGAAAGAACAACAAGGAAAAGAAAATTCAGAGGTTACGGTAGAAGATATTGCAAATGTCGTTTCTACATGGACACGTATCCCTGTTTCTAAACTTGCACAAACAGAGACTGATAAATTATTAAACTTAGAATCCATTCTTCATGATCGTGTCATCGGTCAGGATGAAGCTGTAGTGGCTGTAGCGAAAGCTGTTCGTCGTGCAAGAGCAGGATTGAAAGATCCGAAACGTCCAATTGGTTCATTTATTTTCTTAGGGCCAACAGGTGTAGGTAAAACAGAATTAGCAAGAGCATTGGCAGAATCTATGTTCGGTGATGAGGATGCAATGATTCGCATTGATATGTCTGAGTATATGGAGAAACATTCAACTTCTCGCTTAGTTGGTTCTCCTCCAGGATATGTTGGGTATGAAGAAGGCGGACAATTAACAGAGAAGGTTCGTCGTAAGCCTTATTCAGTTGTCCTATTAGATGAAGTAGAGAAGGCACATCCTGATGTATTTAATATTCTACTACAGGTATTGGAAGATGGTCGTTTAACTGATTCTAAAGGACGTACAGTTGATTTCCGTAATACGATTGTTATTATGACGTCTAACGTTGGTGCTGAGGCGTTAAAACGTAACAAACATCTTGGATTTAACGTACAAGATGAAAGCCGTGATTATTCGGATATGAAAGGTAAAGTAATGGATGAGCTGAAAAAGGCATTTCGTCCAGAATTCTTAAACCGTATTGATGAAATTATCGTATTCCATATGCTTGAGAAAAAACATATTCAAGAAATTGTGACTCTTATGGTAAATCAGTTAGTGAATCGCTTAAAAGAACAAGAAATTGAATTGCACTTAACAGAAGGAGCGATTGCAGCTATTGCTGATAAAGGGTTTGATCGTGAATATGGTGCTCGTCCACTACGTAGAGCAATTCAGAAGCATGTAGAAGATAGACTATCGGAAGAACTTTTAAAAGGTGCTATTGAGAAAGGTCAAAAAGTTATCTTTGATGTAGAAGGGGAAACATTTGTCATTCATAGTGCTGAAAAGGTAAAATAAGTATAGACAAACTAAGAGGGCTACGAGATAGCCCTCTTTCTTGTACGAGAAGGTCAAATGTTTATAGATGAAAGCGAAGTGAAATATAAAAAGATATGGCTAAAAAGAAAACAAAATTCACATGTCAAGAGTGTGGTTATCAATCACCAAAATATATGGGTAAATGTCCAGGGTGTGGTCAATGGAATTCGCTTGTTGAAGAGATGGAACCCGTTGTATCATCCAGACGCCTAAATTATGCAAATGCAATTCAAACAGAAGTAACAAAACCAAGACGTCTTACAGAAGTAGAAACAAAGTCTGAGGCACGTATTGAAACGAAATTTCAAGAGTTTAACCGTGTACTAGGTGGCGGAATTGTAGATGGATCTTTAGTACTTATTGGTGGGGACCCTGGGATTGGAAAATCAACGTTATTATTACAGATTTCCTCGCAATTAGCAGATGCTTCATATGATGTATTGTATATATCGGGTGAGGAGTCAGCAAAGCAGATTAAACTTCGTGCAGATCGTTTACATGTAAATGGTAGTAATCTATTTGTTGTATCAGAGACAGATTTACAGCGTATTGCAGCACATATTGAAGAGATGAATCCTGCTTTTGTTGTTATTGATTCTATTCAAACGATACATTTACCTGAGGTGACATCAGCTCCTGGTAGTGTGGCGCAAGTACGTGAATGTACAGCAGAATTAATGAAACTTGCAAAAACAAAGGGAATCCCAATTTTCATCGTAGGACATGTGACAAAAGAAGGTGCAATTGCGGGACCGCGTATGCTAGAACATATGGTCGATGCAGTTCTTTACTTTGAAGGAGATCGACACCATACATATCGTATTTTACGAGCTGTAAAGAATCGTTTTGGTTCTACGAATGAAATGGGTATCTTTGAAATGAAAGAACTTGGCCTTGCAGAAGTCTTAAATCCTTCTGAAATTTTCCTTGAGGAAAGACCAGTTGGAGTTGCAGGTTCAACAGTAGTTGCCTCAATGGAAGGAACAAGACCAGTTTTAGTAGAAATACAGGCATTAATTTCCCCTACTAGTTTTGGAAATCCTCGAAGAATGGCGACAGGAATTGATCATAATCGTGTCTCGCTTATTATGGCGGTACTAGAGAAAAGAACAGGTTTACTATTACAAAATCAAGATGCGTATTTAAAAGTAGCTGGTGGTTTGAAATTAGACGAACCGGCAATTGATTTAGCTGTCGCCTTAAGTATAGCTTCAAGTTTTAGAGATAAATCTACGGCACCAACTGATGCGGTAATAGGAGAAGTTGGATTAACTGGAGAAATAAGAAGAGTATCAAGAATTGAACAACGTGTACAAGAAGCAGCTAAATTAGGATTTCAACGTGCTATCATTCCTAGAAAAAATTTAGGGGGATGGACAATTCCAGAGGGGATTGAGGTTGTAGGTGTTTCTAATTTGGGAGAAGCGCTTCGTTTGACATTAGGAGGCTAGGCTATGGAAGAAAATAAGCAACGTGTCAAAAGTATGATTAACATTTTACAGCTCGTGGCCCCAGGAACACCACTGCGCGAAGGGATAGATAATGTACTTCGCGCACAAACGGGGGGACTAATTGTTCTTGGGTATAATGAGCAGATTAAAAGCATTGTTGATGGTGGTTTTCATATTAATTGCGCATTCTCTCCTGCTAGTTTATATGAATTAGCAAAAATGGATGGAGCACTTATTTTAAATGAAACTGGAAGTAAAATTTTAATTGCAAACGCACAGTTAGTTCCAGATTCATCTATTGATTCTATTGAAACAGGTATGCGTCACCGAACAGCAGAGCGTGTAGCAAAGCAGACGGGCAGCCTTGTTGTGGCCATTTCACAAAGACGTAATGTAATTACGCTATATCAAGGGAACTTACGTTATACATTAAAAGATATAGGTGTCATTTTAACGAAGGCAAATCAAGCAATTCAAACGCTAGAAAAATATAAGGCTGTATGGAATGACGGCATTACGAATTTGGGTATTCTAGAATTTGAAGAGGTCGTTACAATGTCCGAGGTGGTTCACGTTTTACATAGTGTTGAAATGGTGCTGCGTATTAAAAATGAAATATTGAGCTATATTCATGAGTTAGGAACAGAAGGTAGGTTAATTCGTTTACAGCTTACAGAATTACTAGCTGATTTAGAGGCAGAGGCAGCATTGTTAATTAAAGATTATCACCAGGAGAAAACACAAGACCATCATCAAATCTTGAAAAAGTTACAAGATCTTGCAAATACACAACTTTTAGAGGATAGTGATTTAGTTAAATTGCTTGGCTATCCAGGACAAACAAGTTTAGAAGAAAGTGTGACACCTAGAGGGTACCGAATCACAAGCAAGATTTCTCGTGTTCCACCACTTATTATCGAGAATTTAATTAATCGATTTAAAACATTGCAAGGTGTTTGCCGAGCAACTATTAATGAATTGGATGATGTGGAAGGAATTGGAGAAGTGAGAGCGAAGAAAATACGAGAAGGTCTAAAAAGAATTCAAGAGCATCTCTATATGAGTAGACACAATTAAGAATATTACATTGATTCTATAATATAACGACACTAGAACATTTTTGGTATATGATATGATATATTGGTAAATAAAACTATTTACAAAAAAACACGTCCGCTTTTGCATTCGGCGTTTTGATTAGCGAAACAATGGTTAATAATGAGTAGGAGGTGGTTGGATGTTAAAACGGATTGTACAGCTCTTCTTTTTAGTGATCGGGGGAGCGTTAGGGATTTACTTAATCCCAAAAATTATTAATGTATTAGATATCGGTGCGGTTCCTTTGTTGGAAGGATCGTATGTTCGTGCAATTATTGGTGCAATTATTTTATTTTTAACAACATTTTGGCTTGTAGATTATATTGTTCAACTTATTAAGCATATTGAAGAGGCTCTTGTAAAGGCGCCTGTAGCAGATGTTTTATTTGGTACATTAGGATTAATCTCTGGTCTTATTGTTGCATATTTAATTTTGATACCAATTCGTGAATTTACAATTCCAGTTATTAGTACGGTGTTGCAAGTGTTCTTCACCCTTTTACTTGGATATTTAGGATTCCAAGTAGGATTTAAAAAGAGGAATGAATTGCTAGGATTATTTACATTACCCCAACGCGGAGGTAAGAAGAAAAACAATAGTGAGAATGAAGAGGTAGAGGTCGAAGCAGAAAAATCTACGACTCATTGGAAAATTCTCGATACGAGTGTAATTATTGACGGACGTATTGCAGATATTTGCCAAACAAAGTTTTTAGAAGGAACAATTGTCATTCCGCAATTCGTATTAGAAGAGCTTCAGCATATTGCCGATTCTTCAGATGCTTTAAAGCGTAATCGTGGCCGCAGAGGGCTAGACATTTTAAATCGTATTCAAAAGGAGATGCCAATTCCGGTAGAAATTTATGAAGGCGATTTCGATGATATCCAAGAAGTAGATAGCAAGCTTGTAAAGTTGGCAAAAATCACTGGTGGAACTGTAGTAACAAACGATTTCAATTTAAACAAAGTTTCTGAATTACAAGGGGTTACGGTGTTAAACATTAATGATTTAGCTAATGCGATTAAACCAGTCGTACTCCCTGGTGAAGAATTAAGTGTTTATGTTGTGAAAGATGGTAAAGAACAAAATCAAGGTGTTGCATACTTAGATGATGGTACGATGATTGTAGTAGAAGATGGTAGAGAGTATGTGGGTTCACAACTTGACGTACTTGTTACTAGCGTATTACAAACATCGGCTGGTCGTATGATTTTCGCAAAACGTAAATTGCTAGAAAAAGCATTATAAGTAGAGGATTATTAATATGTATACATTAATTATTCCGGCAGCGGGCCAAGGAAAACGAATGGGTGCTGGTAAAAATAAGTTATTTTTACTTATAGATGAAGTACCAATTATTGTGCACACATTGCGTGCTTTTGAAAAAGATAAAGCGTGCAAAAGTATTATTATGGCAATTAACGAAGAAGAACGCCCGTATTTTGAAGAGTTAATGCAGAAGTACCAGATTGAAAAGCACGTACAATTCATTCAGGGTGGAGCCGAAAGACAAGATAGCGTCTATAACGCACTTCAGTATGCGAGTGGTGTCGAATATGTTCTTGTGCATGACGGGGCGCGCCCGTTCGTAACGAATAAAGTGATTCGCGATGTATTAACTGCAGCAGAAAAATATGGAGCTTCCATTTGTGCAGTGCCAGTAAAAGATACTGTTAAGAAAGTAGAGCAGGGTGTTGTTGTAGAAACGGTAGAGCGATCTCAACTTAACGCTGTACAAACACCACAAGGATTCTCTGTTTCTCTTTTGCTAGAAGCTCATAGAAGCGCAAAGCAAAGTTGTTTTCTTGGCACAGATGATGCAAGTCTTGTAGAACGTGTTGGGAAGCAAGTAGGTGTAGTAGAGGGGAGTTACTATAATATTAAAGTGACGACTCCGGAAGATCTATTAATTGCTGAAAGTTTCCTACGTGTTCAAAAGAAATAACATTGATGACGTGTTAATAAAGAAAAGCTCGGCAACAGCCGGGCTTTTCTTTATAAGGATAGCGATATAATATAGAGTCATAAAGCTCAGTAGTTTAGCTTAAGGAGGAAGTAAGGATGTTTCGAATTGGACAAGGTTTTGATGTACATGAATTTGCGGAAGGGCGCCCGTTGATTATCGGTGGAATTACAATTCCACACGAGAAAGGATTAATCGGCCATTCAGATGCAGATGTATTGTTACATACGATTGCTGATGCATGTTTAGGTGCGATTGCAGCAGGAGATATCGGAAAGCATTTTCCTGATACAGACCCAGCTTTTAAAGATGCAGATTCAGCTGTATTGTTACAAAAAGTTTGGGAATTTGTGCGTGAACAAGGTTACGAGTTAGGAAATTTAGATTGTACAATTATTGCTCAAAAACCAAAAATGGCACCACATATTGAGAGTATGCGTAAGCGCATTAGTGAACTGTTAGAAACGTCTATCGATAACATTAATGTAAAGGCAACAACAACAGAAAAATTAGGATTTACAGGTAGAGAAGAAGGGATTGCTTCTCAAGCGGTTGTTTTATTACAGAAAAAATAATGGTTTTTAATTCGTAAGATGGATAATCACATTTTTTTGGTGTACAATTATAGAATGTGTTGACATTAAGAATGGAAGGTGTACCAATTATGGAAAAGCAAGTGAGAGTGCGCTACGCGCCAAGTCCAACAGGACACTTACATATCGGAAATGCGCGTACGGCATTATTTAATTATTTATTTGCTCGTCATTTAGATGGCAAATTTATTATTCGTATTGAAGATACTGATGTAAAACGTAACGTGGCTGGTGGAGAAGAAAGCCAATTAAAATACTTGAAATGGCTCGGTATGGACTGGGATGAAGGTGTTGATGTTGGTGGTGAATTTGGACCATATCGCCAAACAGAGCGTTTAGATATTTATAAAAAATTATATGAAGATTTATTAGAGCGTGGTCTAGCTTATAAATGTTATATGACAGAAGAAGAGCTAGAAGCAGAGCGTGAAGGACAAATCGCTCGCGGTGAAACACCTCGTTACGCATGTAACCACCGTGAATTAACTGAAGAACAAGTGAAAGAATTTGAAGCTGAGGGACGTATTCCAAGTATTCGTTTCCGTGTACCAGCTAATCGTGACTACACATTCAAAGATATTGTAAAAGATGAAGTTGCGTTCCATTCAAATGATTTCGGTGATTTTGTTATTGTGAAAAAGGATGGAATTCCAACTTATAACTTTGCAGTAGCAGTAGATGATCATCTAATGGAAATTACACATGTACTTCGTGGTGATGATCATATTTCAAATACACCGAAACAAATGATGATTTATGAAGCTTTCGGCTGGGATATTCCACAATTCGGTCATATGACTCTAATTGTTAATGAAAGTCGTAAAAAGTTAAGTAAGCGTGATGAATCTATTATTCAATTTATTGAGCAATATAAAGAGCTTGGGTATCTTCCAGAAGCAATCTTTAACTTTATTGCACTACTAGGTTGGTCTCCGGTAGGAGAAGAAGAAATCTTCTCTAAAGATGAGTTTATCAAAATGTTCGATGCAGCTCGTTTATCAAAATCACCTGCATTATTTGATTCTCAAAAACTAAAATGGATGAACAACCAGTATATGAAAAAGCAAGATTTAGATACGGTTGTAGAGTTAAGCTTACCGCATTTAGTGAAAGCTGGACGTGTGGGAGAAACTTTAAGCGAACAAGACCAAGCTTGGATTCGTGATGTAATTGCTTTATACCATGAACAAATGAGTTTTGGAGCTGAAATTGTAGAGCTTTCTGAAATGTTCTTTAAAGATCATGTTGATTATGAAGAAGAAGGACAAGAAGTATTAAATGGTGAACAAGTACCTGAAGTACTTCGTGCATTTGCTGGTCAAATAGAAGCTCTAGAAGTAATGGAGCCAGCAGCAATTAAGGCAGCGATTAAAGCAGTTCAAAAGGAAACAGGACATAAAGGTAAAAATTTATTTATGCCAATCCGTGTTGCAACTACAGGACAAACGCATGGTCCAGAGCTTCCGAATGCTATTGCACTTCTTGGAAAAGAAAAAGTTTTAAATCGTCTTCAAAAAGTAATTGGTTAACATTTTCTAGGTTTAGAAATATAATAAGTATACCTAAAACCTAATAAGGAAAAGCGACGAGAAGGAGAAGTAGAAAATCAGGCTTTTTACAGAGAGAACCACCTTTAGGCTGGGAGTGGTTTATAAGCGGATTTTTGAAATGCCCCTTCGAGTCTTCTGCTGAACAGCGAATTGCTTCGTGGGATGTCTTAGGCCGCAAAGTAAGCAGAAGCGGTTTACACCGTTATCATGGATGAGTTTGAGGCTTTTTTAAGCCTAAACAGAGTGGAACCGCGCTTAAAAGGCGTCTCTGTCAATATGACAGAGACGCCTTTTTTTTATACCGTGTAAATAGGTATGACTATAGAATTTATCTCCTTATATAAAGAATTATGGGAGAAGTGATGAGTTAGGGGAGTTAGTTCGCTCGACAAAAAAGCAGCCCATAAAGGGGAGGGAACACCGATGTTTAAGAGGCTTCGGGAAGATATTGAAGTCGTTTTTGAACAGGATCCAGCGGCAAGAGGTTATTTCGAAGTCATTTTAACTTACTCTGGATTACATGCAGTTTGGGCCCATCGAATTGCACATGCTTTTTATAAAAAAAATTTTTTCTTTCTTGCACGTTTTGTTTCACAAGTGAGCCGCTTTTTTACTGGCATTGAGATCCATCCAGGAGCAACAATTGGTCGACGTTTTTTCATAGATCATGGAATGGGAGTTGTAATCGGAGAAACTTGTGAAATTGGTGATAATGTAACGATTTATCAAGGGGTTACATTAGGTGGTACAGGAAAAGAAAAAGGAAAGAGGCATCCAACAATTCAGGATAATGTATTAATTGCGACGGGTGCTAAAGTTCTTGGTTCTATTACTGTGGGAGAGAATTCTAAAATCGGAGCAGGGTCCGTCGTATTAAAAGAAGTTCCTGCACATTCTACAGTTGTAGGTATACCTGGCCGTGTCGTTATTCAAAATGGAGTAAAGATTGGTCAAGAATTAAATCACTCTGACCTTCCGGATCCGATTTTTGATAAATTAAAGGCTATGGAAGTAGAACTTGATAAATTGAAGAAACAATTGGAATTAAAGGTAGAAAGGAAGGATAAAAATGACTATTCACATTTATAATACGTTAACACGTCAAAAAGAAGAGTTTGTTCCATTAGAAGAAAATAAGGTAAAGATGTATGTATGCGGACCTACAGTTTATAACTACATTCATATTGGGAATGCAAGGCCTCCTATGGTATTCGATACAGTGCGTCGTTATTTAGAATACAAAGGATACGATGTGCAATATGTATCTAACTTTACGGATGTAGATGATAAATTAATTAAAGCGGCAAATGAATTGGGTGAAGATGTACCGACAATTGCTGATCGTTTTGTTGAAGCGTACTTTGAAGATGTAACAGCACTAGGTTGCAAACACGCAACAGTTCATCCTCGTGTAACAGAAAATATGGATATCATTATTGAATTTATTCAAGAACTTGTGAATAAAGGGTATGCATATGAATCAGAGGGTGATGTGTACTTTAAGACGAAGGAATTCGAAGGTTACGGTAAATTATCACATCAACCAATCGCAGATTTACGTCACGGTGCTCGTATTGAGGTAGGGGAAAAGAAACAAGATCCTCTTGATTTTGCTTTATGGAAAGCTGCGAAAGAAGGAGAAATCTTCTGGGAAAGCCCTTGGGGGCAAGGACGTCCAGGATGGCATATTGAATGCTCAGCAATGGCGCGTAAGTACTTAGGGGATACAATTGACATTCATGCTGGTGGTCAAGACTTGGCTTTCCCACATCATGAAAATGAAATTGCGCAGTCAGAGGCATTGACTGGAAAAACGTTTGCACGTTACTGGATGCATAATGGATATATTAATATTAACAATGAGAAGATGTCTAAATCGCTTGGTAACTTTATTTTAGTTCACGATATTATTAAGCAATACGACCCGCAGTTAATTAGATTCTTTATGTTATCAGTACACTATCGTCACCCGATTAACTTTAGTGAAGAGTTATTACAAAGTACGAATAATGGACTGGAAAGAATTAAAACAGCTTATGGAAACTTAAAGCATCGTATGGAGAGTAGTACGGATTTAACGGACCATAATGAGAAATGGTTAGCTGAAATAGAGAAATTCCAGACTGCATTTGAAGAGGCAATGAATGATGACTTTAACACTGCAAATGCAATTACCGAATTATACAACGTAGCAAATCATGCAAATCAATATTTACTTGAAGAGCATACATCTAAAGTTGTGATTGAAGCATACGTAAAACAACTGGAAACGTTATTTGATATTTTGGGATTAGAATTATCAAAAGAAGAATTACTGGATGAAGAAATTGAAGAGCTTATCCAAAAGCGCATTGAAGCTCGTAAAAATCGTGATTTTGCATTGTCTGATCAAATTCGTGACGATTTAAAAGAACGTAATATTATTTTAGAAGATACCGCTCAAGGTACAAGATGGAAAAGAGGATAAGGATGATCGATGCAAAGCAATTAAACAGCTTGGCGTTAGCGTATATGGGTGATGCGGTATATGAACAATATATCCGCTATCACCTCCTTCAAAAAGGAAAAGTTCGCCCTAATCAATTACACCGCTTAGGGACGAGCTTTGTTTCAGCAAAAGCACAGGCAAAAGTTGTTTATCATTTATTAGAGACGGCATTTTTGACAGAGGAAGAAGAGGCGGTATTAAGAAGAGGGCGTAATGCAAATTCAGGTACAGTTCCGAAAAATACGGATGTACAAACATATCGACATAGTACAGCCTTTGAAGCGCTAATTGGTTATCATCATTTATTAAATAATCGTGAAAGATTAGACGAAATTGTATATAAGGCAATTGCAGTTTTAGAAGAACAGGAAGGGGGCACATCATCATGACTAGTGAATATATTATCGGACGTAACCCTGTAATTGAAGCGTTAAGATCAGGGAGAGATATTAATAAAATTTGGATCGCAGAAGGTGCTGCCAAAGGACAAGTACAAATTGTACTAGCGTTAGCGAAAGAAAATAAGATTATTTTACAACATGCACCAAAGAAAAAGTTAGATCAATTAGTTGAGGGTAATCATCAAGGTGTAATTGCTCAAGTAGCTGCATATCAGTATGCAGAGTTAGAAGATTTATTCAAAGTGGCAGAAAAACGTAATGAAGATCCATTCTTCTTGATTTTAGATGAGATTGAAGATCCGCATAACCTAGGTTCTATTATGCGTACTGCTGATGCAACAGGAGCTCATGGAATTATTATTCCGAAGAGAAGAGCTGTGGGACTTACAGCATCAGTTGCGAAAGCATCAACAGGAGCGATTGAATACATTCCTGTTGCGCGCGTAACAAACTTATCTCGTACAATTGATGAATTAAAAGAGCGTGGACTTTGGATTGCTGGTACAGATGCTAAAGGGAAAACGGATTACCGTAATTTAGATGGTACAATGCCGATTGGGTTAGTAATTGGTAGTGAAGGAAAAGGTATGAGTCGTATTATTGGTGAAAAGTGTGATTTCTTAATCACTTTACCGATGGTTGGTAAAGTTACATCCTTAAATGCTTCAGTAGCCGCAAGTTTGTTAATGTATGAGGTATATCGTAAACGTCACGAAATTGGTAAATAAAAAATGAACGATATTTTAATCGTTGACGGTTACAACATTATCGGAGCTTGGGGAGATTTGAAGAAACTGCGGGATGTAGATTTACAATCATCAAGAGATGCGCTTATTGATAAGATGGCGGATTATCAAGGTTATACAGGTACAAAAGTGATGATAGTCTTTGATGCCTATACAGTCCATGGTATTGAAAAAAAGATGAAACAATCTCGTGTAGAAGTAATATTCACACGAAAGAATCAAACTGCAGACGAAAAGATAGAGCAACTTGCGATAGAGCTTAGAAATATAAATACACAAATATATGTTGCGACTTCTGATTATACAGAACAATGGGTTATATTTGGACAAGGTGCCCTTCGAAAATCTGCGCGTGAATTAGAGTTGGAAGTACAAGCGATGGAACAACAAGTAAGAAGGCGCACAAAAGACACGAAAGAACAGCAGCCCGCCATGCGAAAGATATTTAGTAAAGATATTACAGAAAAATTAGAAAAATTAAGAAGAGGAGAGCGTTGAAGCATTGACGCTCTTTATCTTTTTACTGTATAATATTGCTAAATAAATAGCGGTCGGAGGGATCAAGGTGGAAGCAGGCTTCGTAAGTATAGGCGACGTTACATTTCGTGATTTAGAGGATGAGGCAATCGTTGAGTTAGTTCGAAAAGGTAATACTGACGCTCTAGAATATTTAATTCACAAGTATAAGAACTTTGTTCGTGCGAAATCAAGATCTTACTTTTTAGTGGGTGCCGATCGAGAAGACATTGTTCAAGAAGGTATGATAGGGTTGTTTAAAGCAATTCGTGATTATAAAGAGGACAAGCTGTCTTCATTCAAAGCATTTGCTGAACTATGTATCACTCGACAAATTATTACCGCTATTAAAACGGCAACAAGACAAAAACATATTCCTTTAAATTCGTATGTGTCTTTAGATAAGCCGATTTACGATGAGGAATCTGATCGAACGTTATTGGATGTTATTTCTGAAGCGAAGGTGACTGATCCTGAAGAGATGATCATTAGCCAGGAAGAATATACAGACATAGAATCAAAAATATCTGAATTATTAAGCGATTTAGAAAGGAAAGTGCTTTCTTTATATTTAGATGGTCGTTCTTATCAAGAGATTTCAGAACAGTTAAACAGGCATGTGAAATCTATTGATAACGCTTTACAAAGAGTAAAGAGAAAATTGGAACGATATATGGAAATGAGAGAAAGTACAACTTTAAATTCATAAGAAGTAACAAGTGCTACAGGTGTAAAATAAATCACCTGTTTTCTTTTGTAGAGAGTACAAAATGCATGTCATTGACATTGTCTTTTATTGTATGATACATTTTTAGGGACATAATGTTACAAGGTTGGTGTAACTAATGAGGAAAAAAGTTGTACTCTCATGTGAAGAGTGTAAAAATCGAAACTACTCTACTATGAAAGATACGAGCTCAATAGAGCGACTTGAATAAAAAAGTTTTGTAAAACATGCAATCAGCATACAGTTCACAAGGAAACAAAATAAATAATTGAAATAATACACTGGAGGTCCCGCAGATGCGTTTAACGAACTTTTTCGGCGATGTAGGTCGCGAAATGAAAAAAGTAAGTTGGCCTAAAAAAGATGAATTACTCCGCTCAACAGCGACTGTTGTTGCTACAGTTGTGTTCTTTGCGATTTTCTTCGCAGTAGTTGATATGGGCATTTCTTCTTTAATTCGGTTAATTCTTGGTTAATTCTTGAATAAGAAGCACTTATCCATGATATAATGTTATTTATAAGAACTGTGTAAAAGCCCGGTGAACGGGTTTTTTCATTTGCGCAAAAAAATGTACGTCAGGGAGGGAAGGACGCTCGTCCTAAATGAATGGAAAAAAGTTGGTATGTTGTCCATACTTATTCTGGATATGAAAATAAAGTAAAAGCAAACCTAGAGAAACGTGTAGAATCAATGGGTATGCAAGATAAAATTTTCCGTGTTGTTGTCCCGGAAGAAGTAGAAGTAGAAATGAAAAACGGAAAAGAAAAATTAATGAAAAGAAAAGTGTTCCCAGGTTATGTATTAGTAGAATTAATCATGACTGATGACTCTTGGTATGTTGTACGTAACACGCCGGGTGTAACTGGGTTCGTTGGTTCTTCTGGTTCTGGATCTAAACCATCACCTCTATTAGAAGAGGAAGTTGTTACCATTATGAAACATATGGGAATGGATAACGAAGTGGTTGATTTCGACTTTGAACTTCATGAGACAGTACGTGTAAATGAGGGACCATTCGCAGATTATACAGGTGCTATTGAAGAAATTGATGTGGAGAAGAAAAAGGTTAGCGTGCTTGTGGACATGTTTGGTCGCGAGACTCCAGTTGAACTTGACTTCCATCAAATTGAAAAATTATAAAATGAAACTTGAAATGAATTGTAAAAAGTGATAATATCTTTTAAGTCAGTACGTCTTCGTTATCGGAGACGTTTTTTGAAAGATTTTATCCTTACAGATAAAATATGACGTGGGAGGGCAAATCACTGTCCAATTGACCACATCACGGACTTAAGGAGGTGTGTCTCGTGGCTAAAAAGGTAATTAAAATGGTAAAGCTTCAAATTCCTGCAGGTAAAGCTAACCCAGCTCCACCAGTTGGTCCAGCATTAGGACAAGCAGGTGTTAACATCATGGGCTTCTGTAAAGAGTTTAACGCTCGTACAGCAGATCAAGCTGGTCTTATCATCCCTGTTGAAATTACGGTATTTGAGGACCGTTCATTCACTTTCATTACTAAAACTCCTCCTGCTGCTGTTCTTCTTAAGAAAGCGGCTGGTATTGAGTCTGGTTCTGGTGAACCAAACCGTAATAAAGTGGCAACTGTTAAGCGTGATAAAGTACGCGAAATCGCTGAAACTAAAATGCCTGACCTAAACGCTGCTAGTGTAGAAGCTGCAATGCGTATGGTTGAAGGTGCTGCACGCAGTATGGGCATCGTTATCGAAGATTAATTCGATTTGTTTTTAAAAAAGGTTGCGGGTCTGGAATTCCAATTCGCAACCTTTATTATCGTAAATGATTATCGTTTTTAAATAAATGGATGGCGCTCATCCTCAGGTTATACCTGAAAACAGGCGTAAACGTGGGAGGTTATTCCGCTAAAACCACATTCGAGGAGGAAATGAAAATGGCTAAAAGAGGTAAAAAGTACGTAGAAGCTGCAAAGCTTGTTGATCGTGCAGCTGCTTACTCTGCAACAGAAGCAGTAGAGTTAGTAAAGAAAACAAACACAGCTAAATTTGATGCAACTGTAGAAGCTGCATTCCGTTTAGGTGTTGACCCTAAGAAAGCTGACCAACAAATCCGTGGCGCAGTTGTTCTTCCACACGGTACTGGTAAAGTACAACGTGTATTAGTATTTGCTAAAGGTGAAAAAGCTAAAGAAGCTGAAGCTGCTGGAGCTGACTTCGTAGGCGATACTGATTACATCGGTAAAATCCAACAAGGTTGGTTCGATTTCGATGTAGTAGTAGCAACTCCTGACATGATGGGTGAAGTTGGTAAACTGGGTCGCGTATTAGGACCTAAAGGTTTAATGCCAAACCCTAAAACTGGAACAGTTACTTTCGATGTAACTAAAGCTGTTAACGAAATCAAAGCTGGTAAAGTTGAATACCGCGTTGATAAAGCTGGTAACATCCACGTTCCAATCGGTAAAGTATCTTTCGAAGATGCTAAATTAGTAGAAAACTTCAAAACAATTGCTGACACTTTACAAAAAGTTAAGCCAGCTGCTGCAAAAGGTACTTACATGAAGAACGTAACAGTTGCTTCTACAATGGGACCTGGCGTACGTGTAGACGTTTCTACATTAGCGTAAATTTTGGAAGTTGACTTCATAAAGAAGTTTTAATATAATCATTTATGTTGTGAATTTAATTAGTGTACCGTAGACAGTAGGTGTCAATAGACTTAATTTCCTACCCAGGTGTTAATATACGAAGCGGAATCTTTTTTCTGTGACTATATGCCTCCATGTCTACAAGTTGGGCATGGAGGTTTTTAGTGCACTTTCGGTACATCTTCTATATAATCTACAGGAGGTGTAATAACATGAGCAAAGTAATGGAAACTAAACAACAAGTTGTAACTGAAATCGCGGACAAACTTCGCGCTAGTAAATCTACAATCGTTGTTGACTACCGTGGTTTAACAGTTTCTGAAGCAACAGAATTACGTAAGCAATTACGTGAGGCTGGCGTTGAGTTCAAAGTTTACAAAAACTCTCTAACTCGTCGTGCTGCAGAATCTGCTGAAATGGCTGAGTTAAATGAATTCTTAACAGGACCAAACGCAATCGCGTTCAGTAACGAGGATGTAGTTGCTCCTGCGAAAGTATTAAACGACTTCGCTAAAGATCATGAAGCTTTAGAAATTAAAGCGGGCGTAATCGAAGGTAAACTTGTAACACTTGATGAGGTTAAAGCAATCGCTACTCTTCCATCACGTGAAGGCTTACTTTCTATGCTTCTTAGCGTTCTTCAAGCTCCAATCCGTAACCTTGCACTTGCTACTAAAGCAGTTGCAGACCAAAAGGAAGAGCAAGGCGCTTAATTTTTTAAAAGATAATTACGTATTATCGATAAACCAATACAAACCTATTTAAGGGAGGATATTTACAATGACTAAAGAACAAATCATTGAAGCAGTTAAATCTATGACTGTATTAGAACTTAACGACTTAGTAAAAGCTATCGAGGAAGAATTCGGCGTAACTGCTGCTGCTCCTGTAGCTGTTGCTGGTGGCGCTGGAGAAGCTGCTGCTGAGAAAACTGAATTTGATGTGGAACTAACTAGCGCTGGTGCACAAAAAATCAAAGTTATCAAAGTTGTTCGTGAAATCACTGGTCTTGGCTTAAAAGAAGCTAAAGAATTAGTTGACAACACTCCAAAAGTAATCAAAGAAGCTGCTGCTAAAGAAGAAGCTGAAGAAATCAAAGCTAAACTTGAAGAAGTTGGCGCTGCTGTAGAAGTTAAGTAATTAACTTTTGATGCTTTAAAAAAAGCTCGCTCTCATGCGAGCTTTTTTTTTAACTGTAAAGAAAAGAGGTGGCCATATGGCAGACCATTATTTTTCTAACGACCCTTCTAGTAAAAGTGATCGTAAGCGATGGGAGTTTGCCCTTCGTGGATCTCGATTTACTTTTTTATCTGACCATGGGGTGTTCTCGAAAAACGAAGTGGACTTTGGTTCCCGTCTTTTAATTGAAGCGTTTCAAATGCCAGATATTAAAGGTAATATATTAGACGTAGGTTGCGGATACGGTCCTATTGGTTTGTCGTTAGCGAAAGAGTTTCAAGGTCGTGAAGTTCACATGGTGGATGTGAATGAGAGGGCACTTGGGCTTGCGAAAGAAAACGCCGCTAATAACAAAATCAAGAATATACGTATTTTTCAAAGTAGCGTCTATGAAAATGTAGATGGTAAGTATGCTGCTATTCTATCTAACCCTCCAATTCGTGCGGGTAAAGATATCGTACATGAGATTTTAGAAAAAGCTGTGGAGTATTTAGTTCCAGGTGGAGAACTTTGGATTGTTATTCAAAAGAAACAAGGTGCACCGTCTGCGCTAAAAAAACTAGAAGAAGTATTTTCTGAGGTTGAGGTTGTAGAAAAGAAAAAAGGATATTATATCATAAAATCAAAAAAACGTTGACGGTTATTTTTGGCTATGTTAACATTATACAATGCCAATATATGATTTTCTGCGTTGAGAAAGATGTATATTTTTGTTTCTCTTGGAAAAGATAGTAAAATCAGCAGATTATGAAACAGAATGATGGTTTTCTTATAGAAGCCATTTTTCTTTTTTGAGCAGGTAGAAAGACTCAACGTATTTATCTTTAAGAGAAAGAGACTACGCTAATAGCAGTAGTTGTATTTATTTGTGATTTTGCACAAATTTTTTGTGCATTTATAATACTCATGATTTGAGGGGTGAAGCAGTTGACAGGTCAACTAGTTCAATACGGACGCCACCGCCAACGAAGAAGTTATGCCCGTATTAGTGAAGTATTAGAGTTACCAAATCTTATCGAAATTCAAACCTCTTCTTATCAGTGGTTTCTTGATGAGGGTTTGCGAGAAATGTTCCAAGACATTTCTCCGATTGAAGACTTTACGGGAAATCTATCGCTTGAATTTATCGACTACAGCTTAGGTGAACCTAAATACTCTGTAGACGAATGCAAAGAGCGTGATGTGACGTATGCAGCACCACTTCGTGTAAAAGTGCGTCTAATCAACAAGGAAACTGGTGAAGTAAAAGAACAAGATGTGTTCATGGGAGATTTCCCACTCATGACAGAGACTGGAACATTCGTAATTAACGGTGCAGAACGTGTTATCGTTTCCCAGTTAGTTCGCTCTCCAAGCGTATACTATAGTGGCAAAGTGGATAAAAACGGAAAACGTGGTTTTACTGCTACTGTAATTCCAAACCGCGGAGCTTGGTTAGAGTATGAGACAGATGCTAAGGATGTTGTATATGTGCGTATTGACCGTACGCGTAAACTTCCTGTAACTGTTTTGTTACGCGCATTAGGGTTTGGCTCTGATCAAGAAATCACCGAGCTTTTAGGTGATAACGAATACTTAAGCAACACATTAGAAAAAGACAACACAGATAGCACAGAAAAAGCATTGCTTGAAATTTATGAGCGTCTACGTCCTGGTGAACCACCAACAGTAGAAAATGCTAAGAGCTTACTTGTGTCTCGTTTCTTTGATCCAAAGCGCTACGATTTAGCAAATGTAGGTCGCTATAAGATCAACAAGAAGTTACACATTAAAAACAGATTGTTTAATCAACGTTTAGCTGAAACATTAGTGGATCCAGAAACTGGTGAAATTTTAGCGGCAGAAGGAACAATCTTAGATCGTCGTACACTTGATCGCATTTTACCTTACTTAGAGAAAAACATTGGATTCAAAACAGCGAAACCAATGGGTGGAGTGGTAGAAGGCGATGTTGAGCTGCAATCTATTAAGATTTATGCTCCTGAGTCGGAAGGCGAACGCGTAATTAATGTAATTGGTAATGCAAACATTACTCGTGATGTGAAACACATCACACCAGGTGATATCCTTGCTTCTATCAGTTACTTCTTCAACCTACTATACAAAGTAGGGGATACAGATGATATTGACCATTTAGGAAACCGTCGTCTGCGTTCTGTTGGAGAACTGTTACAAAATCAATTCCGTATCGGTCTTTCTCGTATGGAACGTGTTGTTCGTGAGAGAATGTCGATCCAAGATACAAATGCAATTACACCACAGGCACTAATTAATATTCGTCCTGTTATTGCATCTATTAAAGAGTTCTTCGGAAGTTCTCAGTTATCTCAGTTTATGGACCAAACAAACCCATTAGCAGAGTTAACTCATAAACGAAGACTATCTGCATTAGGACCTGGTGGTTTAACGCGTGAGCGCGCAGGCTTTGAAGTGCGTGACGTTCATTACTCTCACTACGGTCGTATGTGTCCGATTGAAACACCAGAGGGACCAAACATCGGTTTGATTAACTCATTATCTTCGTTCGCGAAAGTAAATGAGTTTGGTTTCATTGAAACACCATACCGTCGTGTTGACCCAGAAACTGGTCTTGTAACAGGGCATGTTGATTACTTAACAGCAGATGAAGAAGATAACTATGTTGTAGCCCAAGCGAATATGAAATTATCTGACGAAGGTGAATTCCTAAGTGAAGATATCGTAGCTCGTTTCCGTGGTGAAAACATTGTCACAAATAGAGAACGCATCGACTACATGGATGTATCTCCAAAACAAGTAGTGTCGGCAGCGACAGCTTGTATTCCGTTCTTAGAAAACGATGACTCTAACCGCGCACTTATGGGAGCGAACATGCAACGTCAGGCGGTTCCGTTAATGAATCCGGAATCTCCGATTGTAGGTACAGGTATGGAGTACGTATCAGCAAAAGACTCAGGTGCTGCAGTAATCTGTAAACATCCTGGGGTTGTTGAGCGCGTAGAAGCACGTGAAGTTTGGGTACGTCGCTATGTAGAAGTTGACGGTCAAACAGTAAAAGGCGACTTAGATCGCTACAAAATGCAAAAATTCATTCGTTCTAACCAAGGAACTTGTTACAACCAACGTCCAATCGTAAGTGTTGGAAATGAAGTTGTAAAAGGTGAAATCCTTGCGGATGGTCCTTCTATGGAATTAGGTGAACTAGCACTTGGACGTAACGTGCTTGTTGGCTTCATGACTTGGGACGGTTATAACTACGAGGATGCGATCATCATGAGTGAGCGCCTTGTAAAAGATGATGTGTACACTTCTATTCATATTGAAGAATATGAATCAGAAGCTCGTGATACGAAGCTTGGACCAGAAGAAATTACACGTGACATTCCAAACGTTGGGGAAGACGCATTACGTAACCTTGACGAGCGCGGTATCATTCGCGTTGGTGCTGAAGTAAAAGATGGAGATTTACTTGTTGGTAAAGTAACACCTAAAGGTGTAACAGAATTAACAGCTGAAGAACGTCTATTACATGCTATCTTTGGAGAAAAAGCGCGTGAAGTACGTGATACATCACTACGTGTACCACACGGTGGTGGCGGTATTATCTTAGACGTAAAAGTATTCAACCGTGAAGATGGCGATGAATTGCCACCGGGCGTGAATCAACTTGTACGTGCATATATCGTTCAAAAACGTAAAATTTCTGAAGGTGACAAGATGGCCGGACGTCACGGTAACAAAGGTGTTATTTCTCGTATTTTACCAGAAGAAGATATGCCTTACCTACCAGACGGTACGCCAATCGATATCATGTTAAACCCATTAGGGGTACCATCTCGTATGAATATCGGTCAGGTATTAGAGCTTCATCTTGGTATGGCAGCAAGATACCTTGGCATTCACATTGCAACACCAGTATTCGATGGTGCTCGTGAGGAAGATGTTTGGGGCACAATTGAAGAAGCTGGTATGGCAAATGACGCGAAAACAATCCTGTATGACGGACGTACTGGTGAACCATTCGATAACCGCGTATCTGTTGGTGTCATGTATATGATCAAACTTGCGCACATGGTTGACGATAAACTTCATGCTCGTTCTACTGGACCATACTCACTTGTAACGCAGCAACCTCTTGGTGGTAAAGCTCAGTTCGGTGGACAGCGTTTCGGTGAGATGGAGGTTTGGGCACTTGAAGCTTACGGTGCTGCTTATACTCTTCAAGAAATCTTAACAGTGAAGTCTGATGATGTTGTTGGACGTGTTAAGACTTATGAAGCAATTGTTAAAGGCGAAAATGTTCCAGAACCAGGCGTTCCTGAATCATTCAAAGTATTGATTAAAGAGCTGCAAAGTTTAGGTATGGACGTTAAAATGATGTCTAGCGACGATACAGAAATTGAAATGCGTGATACAGAAGATGACGATGATCATCAATCAGCAGATAAATTGAATGTCGAAGTTGAGACAACTAAGGAATAATTGGGATAACCTGTAGACTAAAAGGGAGGTAGGCCCCTTGATAGATGTAAATAACTTTGAATATATGAAGATTGGACTTGCTTCACCTGACAAGATTCGTTCTTGGTCATACGGTGAAGTTAAGAAACCAGAAACTATTAACTATCGTACGTTAAAGCCTGAAAAAGATGGCTTGTTCTGTGAGCGTATTTTCGGACCACAAAAGGACTGGGAATGTCATTGCGGAAAATACAAACGTGTACGTTATAAAGGTGTAGTTTGTGATCGATGTGGTGTTGAAGTAACGCGTGCAAAAGTACGTCGTGAACGTATGGGTCATATCGAATTAGCTGCTCCTGTATCTCATATTTGGTATTTCAAAGGTATCCCGAGCCGCATGGGACTTGTCTTAGACATGTCCCCTCGCGCGCTTGAAGAAGTAATTTATTTCGCTTCTTATGTTGTAACAGAAAGTGGAGATACACCACTTGATAAGAAGCAATTACTTTCTGAAAAAGAATACCGTGCATATCGTGATCGATATGGTAGCACATTCCAAGCTGCTATGGGTGCAGAAGCAATTAAAAAGCTACTACAAGACATCGATTTAGATAAAGAAGTAGACTTCTTAAAAGAAGAATTAAAAACAGCACAAGGACAACGCCGTACTCGTGCTATTAAACGTCTAGAAGTATTAGAAGCATTCCGTAACTCTGGAAATGAACCGTCTTGGATGATCTTAGATGTTCTACCAGTAATCCCACCAGAACTACGCCCAATGGTACAGTTAGACGGTGGACGTTTTGCTACTTCTGACTTAAACGACTTATACCGTCGTGTAATTAACCGTAACAACCGTTTAAAACGTCTATTGGACTTAGGTGCACCAAGCATCATCGTTCAAAACGAAAAACGTATGTTACAAGAAGCTGTAGACGCATTAATCGATAATGGTCGTCGTGGCCGTCCAGTTACTGGGCCAGGTAACCGTCCATTAAAATCACTATCTCACATGCTTAAAGGTAAACAAGGACGTTTCCGTCAAAACTTATTAGGTAAACGTGTTGACTACTCTGGTCGTTCTGTAATCGTTGTAGGACCGAACTTAAAGATGTATCAATGTGGATTGCCAAAAGAAATGGCGCTTGAACTGTTCAAACCTTTCGTAATGAAAGAGTTAGTTGAAAAAGGATTAGCACATAACATTAAGAGTGCGAAACGTAAAATCGAGCGTGTACAACCTGAAGTTTGGGACGTTTTAGAGTCTGTGATTAAAGAACATCCAGTACTTCTAAACCGCGCACCAACACTTCACCGTCTTGGTATCCAGGCGTTTGAACCTACATTAGTAGAAGGTCGCGCAATCCGTCTTCACCCACTTGTATGTACTGCATACAACGCGGACTTTGACGGTGACCAAATGGCCGTTCACGTACCTTTATCATCAGAAGCTCAAGCTGAAGCTCGTCTTCTTATGTTAGCGGCACAAAACATCTTGAACCCGAAAGACGGTAAACCAGTTGTTACTCCATCTCAGGATATGGTATTAGGTAACTATTACTTAACACTTGAGCGTGAAGGTGCAATCGGTGAAGGTATGGTCTTCAAAGATGCAAACGAAGCATTGCTTGCATATCAAAATGGATATGTTCATCTTCATACACGTGTTGCAGTAGCTGCAAGTGCAGTAAACAACGCAACATTTACTGAAGAGCAAAAGAGTATGCTTCTATTAACAACAGTTGGTAAATTAATATTTAACGAAATCTTACCAGAGTCGTTCCCTTATATTAATGAACCAACAAATTCAAACCTTGAAAAAGAAACACCAGCGAAATATTTCGTTGAAAAAGGTGCGAACATTAAAGAAATTATTGCTAGTCGCGAAGAAGTGGCGCCATTTAGCAAGAAGATCCTTGGTAACATCATTGCGGAAGTGTTCAAACGTTTCCAAATTACAGAAACGTCTCGCATGCTTGACCGTATGAAAAACTTAGGATTCAAGTACTCTACAAAAGCTGGTATTACAGTTGGGGTATCTGACATTCTTGTATTAGGCGAAAAAGATGAAATTCTCCACGAAGCACAAGCAAAAGTAGATAATGTAATTAAACAATTCCGTCGCGGTTTAATCACGGAAGAAGAACGTTACGATCGCGTTATCTCTATTTGGAGTAATGCAAAAGATGTTATCCAAGGAAAACTGATGAAATCCTTGAATAAACGCAACCCAATCTTCATGATGAGTGACTCAGGTGCCCGTGGTAACGCATCTAACTTTACTCAGCTTGCTGGTATGCGTGGTCTTATGGCCAATCCATCTGGTCGTATCATCGAACTTCCAATCAAATCGAGTTTCCGTGAAGGTTTAACAGTACTTGAGTACTTCATCTCTACGCATGGTGCGCGTAAAGGTCTTGCCGATACAGCACTTAAAACTGCCGATTCTGGTTACTTAACACGTCGTCTTGTTGACGTTGCACAAGATGTAATCGTTCGTGAAGATGATTGTGGAACAGATCGCGGTTTATTAATTGGTGCGATTAAAGAGGGTAATGAAGTTATCGAGTCATTATATGATCGTCTTGTTGGACGTTTTGCAAGAAAAACTGTAAAACATCCTGAAACAGGTGAAGTATTAGTTGCTGAAAATCAATTAATTACTGAAGATATCGCTCATATCGTTGAAAATTCGGGTGTTGAAACTGTAAACATTCGTTCAGCGTTTACGTGTAACACTCGCCACGGTGTATGTAAGAAGTGTTACGGTCGTAACTTAGCAACTGGAACAGACGTAGAAGTAGGAGAAGCGGTAGGTATTATCGCAGCTCAATCTATCGGTGAGCCAGGTACACAGTTAACGATGCGTACATTCCATACAGGTGGGGTTGCCGGAGATGATATTACTCAAGGTTTACCTCGTATCCAAGAGATCTTCGAAGCTCGTAATCCGAAAGGTCAGGCAGTTATCAGTGAAATCGACGGTGTTATCGCAGCGATCAACGACGTTAAAGATCGCCAAGAAGTAGTTGTACAGGGTGAAGTTGAAGCTCGTACGTATGCTATTCCTTACGGTGCTCGTCTGAAAGTAACTCCAGGACAGCCAATTAGCCACGGTAAAGAGTTAACAGAAGGTTCTATTGATCCGAAAGAATTACTAAAAGTAACGGACATTACGGCGGTTCAAGAATACTTATTACGTGAAGTTCAAAAAGTATACCGTATGCAAGGGGTAGAAATTGGTGACAAACACGTAGAGGTAATGGTACGTCAAATGTTACGTAAAGTTCGTGTAAGTGATGCAGGTGAAACAGATGTATTACCAGGAACATTACTAGATATCCATCAGTTTACTGATGCGAATGCTAAGGTCTTACTGCAAGGTAAGCAACCAGCAACAGCTAGACCTGTTCTACTTGGTATTACAAAAGCTTCACTTGAAACAGATTCATTCTTATCTGCAGCATCGTTCCAAGAAACAACTCGTGTCTTAACTGATGCAGCAATTAAGGGTAAACGCGATGAACTTCTAGGATTAAAAGAAAATGTTATTATCGGTAAACTTGTTCCTGCTGGAACAGGTATGAATCGTTATCGCAAAGTGGATCTTGTAAAAACAACACAAGATGACATGAACGTAGAAAACGATGAGGTTTATGTGGAACAGTAAAATTTTCCGTCATAAATTTTGTATAAAAACAATTAATCTTAGTTGACATTGTATGAGTCAAAATGTTACTATAATCAAGGTTGCTCCTGAACGATGCTTTGGAGGATATTTATATGTCTTATCAAAAAGTATCAACTGCTGAAAATGTAGTCGTTGGTCATAAACGCACATTGGAAGCAATCAAAAATGGTACAGTTAAAGAAGTTGTCATCGCAGAGGATGCTGACATGCGGTTAACCCATGCTATCATTCGTATTGCAATGCAATATAACGTGCCCATAACAAAAGTTGAATCAGTTCGTAAGCTTGGTAAAGCTTCGGGGATTCAAGTGGGAGCTTCAGCAATAGGAATAATAAGTTAAAACTGTTTTTGTGAGGAGAGAGCATTTGCTCTTCCTTGCAAAAACTTTGTTTTCAACTAATAATGAACCACCTGGATATGTGGTCATACAAACATGCGAAGGGAGGATAATCAAATGCCTACTATTAACCAATTAGTGAGAAATGGTCGTACTGATAAAGTATGGAAATCTAAATCACCTGCGTTAAACAAAGGTTTTAACTCTTTAAAGAAAAAATCAACTGATATCTCTGCACCTCAAAAACGTGGTGTATGTACTCGTGTTGGTACAATGACTCCAAAGAAACCTAACTCAGCGTTACGTAAATACGCTCGTGTACGTTTAACAAACGGTATCGAGGTTACAGCTTACATCCCAGGTATCGGTCATAACCTACAAGAGCATAGCGTAGTATTAATTCGCGGTGGTCGTGTAAAGGATTTACCGGGGGTACGTTACCACATCGTTCGTGGTGCGCTTGACACAGCTGGTGTTGACAAACGTATGCAAGGACGTTCTAAATATGGTACTAAGAGACCAAAACCTGCTAAAAAATAATAACTTTAAAATGAAAGGAGGAACTCAATATGCCTCGTAAAGGACCTGTTGCGAAACGTGACGTGTTACCAGATCCAATGTACAATTCGAAGCTAGTAACACGCCTTATCAACAAAATGATGGTTGACGGTAAAAAAGGTAAATCTCAAACAATTCTTTATAATGCGTTCGATATCGTAAACGAACGTACTGGTAAAGAGCCAATGGAAGTATTCGAGCAAGCTCTTAAGAACATCATGCCTGTTCTTGAAGTACGCGCTCGTCGTGTTGGTGGTGCTAACTACCAAGTTCCAGTTGAGGTTCGTCCAGAACGCCGTACAACTTTAGGTCTTCGTTGGTTAGTAAACTACGCTCGTCTTCGTGGTGAAAAAACTATGGAAGAGCGTCTTGCTAACGAAATCTTAGATGCAGCTAACAACGCTGGTGCATCTGTTAAGAAACGTGAAGACACTCATAAAATGGCAGAAGCTAACAAAGCATTTGCTCATTACCGTTGGTAGGATTCAACGTAAAATAAATGTAAGCATAAACCGCTTTATTTGTCGCTTATGGAAGTGTGGAGAGGGAGAATGCCTCTCCCTTTCATCGGGCGCTCGTTTTACATAATGAGAGTACTGGACATACTGACATGTGTAACAATATAAAGTGGCTTTTTTGCTACTTAAAATAAAAAAATCCAATCCATATATGGAAGGAGCAAGACACCAAATGGCAAGAGAGTTCTCTTTAGAAAACACTCGTAATATTGGTATCATGGCTCACATCGATGCTGGTAAAACAACAGCAACTGAGCGTATTCTGTACTACACAGGACGTATTCATAAAATCGGTGAAACTCACGAAGGTGCATCTCAGATGGACTGGATGGAGCAAGAGCAAGAGCGTGGTATCACAATTACTTCTGCTGCAACTACAGCACAATGGAAAGGTCATCGTGTAAACATCATTGATACTCCAGGACACGTAGATTTCACAGTAGAAGTAGAACGTTCTTTACGCGTACTTGATGGCGCTGTAGCAGTACTTGATGCGCAATCTGGTGTAGAACCACAAACAGAAACTGTTTGGCGTCAGGCTACTACTTACGGCGTACCTCGTATCGTATTCGTTAACAAAATGGATAAGATCGGTGCAGATTTCTTATACTCTGTAGGAACAATCCACGATCGTTTACAAGCAAACGCACATCCAATTCAGTTACCAATCGGTGCTGAAGATGAGTTCAATGGTATCATTGACCTTGTTGAAGAGTGTGCTTACATGTACGGTAACGATTTAGGAACAGACATTCAACGTGTTGAAATTCCTGAAGAGCACAAAGAATTAGCTGAAGAATACCGTGGAAAACTTATTGAAGCGGTAGCTGAGCTTGATGAAGAAATGATGATGAAGTACCTAGAAGGTGAAGAAATCACTGTAGAAGAGCTTAAAGCTGGTATCCGTAAGGCTACAACTTCTGTAGAATTCTTCCCAGTAATCTGTGGTTCTGCATTCAAAAACAAAGGTGTTCAAATTCTGTTAGACGCAGTTATCGACTACCTTCCATCTCCACTAGATGTACCTGCTATCAAAGGTACTCTACCGGATACAGATGAAGAAGTAGAACGTAAGTCTAGCGATGAAGAACCATTCGCAGCTTTAGCATTCAAAATCATGACTGACCCTTATGTTGGTAAGTTAACGTTCTTCCGTGTGTACTCTGGTGTGTTAAACTCTGGATCATACGTGAAAAACTCAACTAAAGGTAAGCGTGAGCGTGTAGGTCGTATCCTACAAATGCACGCTAACAGCCGTGAAGAGATTTCAACAGTTTACGCTGGTGATATCGCTGCTGCTGTAGGTTTAAAAGATACTACTACTGGTGATACTCTTTGTGACGAGAAGAGCCTTGTTATCCTTGAGTCTATGGAATTCCCAGAGCCAGTTATCTCTGTAGCTATCGAACCAAAATCTAAAGCTGACCAAGATAAAATGGGTACAGCATTATCTAAGCTTTCTGAAGAAGATCCAACATTCCGTGCTCACACTGACCAAGAAACTGGCCAAACTATCATCGCTGGTATGGGTGAACTTCACCTTGATATCATCGTTGACCGTATGCGCCGTGAATTCAAAGTGGAAGCAAACGTTGGTGCTCCTCAGGTAGCATACCGTGAGACTTTCCGCGCTGCTGCGAAAGTTGAAGGTAAGTTCGCTCGTCAATCTGGTGGTCGTGGACAATTCGGTCACGTTTGGATTGAGTTTGAACCTAACGAAGAAGGTAAAGGATTCGAATTCGAAAACAAGATCGTCGGTGGTGTAGTTCCTCGTGAATACATCCCAGCTGTTGGAGCAGGTCTTGAAGATGCACTTAAAAATGGTGTACTAGCTGGTTATCCACTAGTTGACATTAAAGCTGCATTAGTTGACGGATCTTACCATGATGTCGATTCATCTGAGATGGCGTTCAAAATCGCTGCATCTATGGCACTTAAAGCTGCGGTTTCTAAATGTAGCCCAGTAATTCTTGAGCCAATGATGAAAGTTGAAGTTGTAATTCCTGAAGAGTACATGGGTGACATTATGGGTGACGTAACATCTCGTCGTGGACGTGTAGAAGGTATGGAAGCTCGCGGTAACGCACAAGTTGTTCGCGCTATGGTTCCACTTTCTGAAATGTTCGGTTATGCAACGTCATTACGTTCTAACACTCAAGGACGCGGAACATTCTCTATGGTGTTTGACCACTATGAAGAAGTACCAAAGTCTGTTTCTGAAGAAATTATCAAAAAAAATAAAGGTGAATAATTGATTTTTATCGATTGTTCAAGTATAACTACTTATGTAAGCTTAGAAAGTGGGACGTAAGTTTCACTTTCTAGTCTAAATATAAAATAACCTATATAAACTAAGGAGGAATTTAGAATGGCTAAAGCTAAATTCGAACGTTCTAAACCCCATGTTAACATCGGTACAATCGGCCACGTTGACCATGGTAAAACTACATTAACTGCTGCGATCACTACAGTTCTTGCAAAAGCTGGTGGTGCTGAAGCACGCGGATACGATCAAATCGATGCTGCTCCAGAAGAAAGAGAGCGCGGTATCACAATCTCAACTGCACACGTTGAGTACGAAACTGAAACTCGTCACTATGCACACGTTGACTGCCCAGGTCACGCTGACTATGTTAAAAACATGATCACTGGTGCTGCTCAAATGGACGGCGGTATCTTAGTAGTATCTGCTGCTGATGGCCCAATGCCTCAAACACGTGAGCACATCCTTCTTTCTCGTCAAGTAGGTGTTCCTTACATCGTTGTATTCTTAAACAAATGCGACATGGTAGATGACGAAGAATTATTAGAATTAGTAGAAATGGAAGTTCGCGACCTATTATCTGAATACGGATTCCCAGGCGACGACATTCCTGTAATCAAAGGTTCTGCTCTTAAAGCTCTTCAAGGAGAAGCTGATTGGGAAGCAAAAATCATTGAATTAATGGCTGAAGTTGATGCTTACATCCCAACTCCAGAACGTGAAACTGACAAACCATTCTTAATGCCTGTAGAGGACGTATTCTCTATCACAGGTCGTGGTACAGTTGCTACTGGTCGTGTTGAGCGCGGTATCGTTAAAGTTGGTGACGTAGTAGAAATCATCGGTCTTGCTGAAGAAAATGCTTCTACAACTGTAACTGGTGTAGAGATGTTCCGTAAACTTCTTGACCAAGCTCAAGCTGGAGACAACATCGGTGCTTTACTTCGTGGGGTTGCTCGTGAAGACATCCAACGTGGACAAGTACTTGCAAAAAGCGGTTCTGTAAAAGCTCACGCTAAATTCAAAGCTGAAGTTTTCGTATTATCTAAAGAAGAAGGTGGACGTCACACTCCATTCTTCGCTAACTACCGTCCTCAGTTCTACTTCCGTACAACTGACGTAACTGGTATCATCCAATTACCAGAAGGTACTGAAATGGTAATGCCTGGTGACAACATTGAAATGACTATCGAACTTATCGCTCCAATCGCTATCGAAGAGGGAACTAAATTCTCTATTCGTGAAGGTGGACGTACAGTAGGTTACGGTGTAGTTGCTACTATCGTTGAGTAATCTTAACTGATATAAAAAAACCTAAGGGATTTTCCCTTAGGTTTTTTGTTTGCGTTTATATAAGGAAGAAGAGGGTGTTTTTTGTTTTGACGAGTTTCTTCTATAGTATTATAAAAACGACAAAAGATAATCCAGAAACTGTAAAATGAATTCTGTTAGATGAAAACTTGAAATTCTTTAAAGTGCCATGTATAATAGCAAAAGTAGAGAAAAGCAGATGCAAACAAAAAGATGCTTGCATCTAGACGAATAACATTGTATAATAGACAATGTTGGTCTTTGACTGCGATGAAGTGGAAGGTTGCTGACACACCCGGCCGCTTTGCCATGGCATGGTGTGGGGAAATTTCCATGGAGAAGGTCTATTTTAGAAATAGGCGAACGAAGGAGGGAAAATAATGGCAAAAGAAAAAATTCGTATCCGTTTAAAAGCTTACGATCACCGTATTCTTGATCAGTCAGCTGAGAAAATTGTAGAAACAGCTAAGCGTTCTGGGGCAACAGTTTCTGGTCCGATCCCATTACCAACTGAAAAAACTGTTTACACAATTCTTCGTGCTGTTCATAAGTACAAAGATTCTCGTGAGCAATTCGAAATGCGCACGCACAAACGTCTAATCGACATCGTGAGTCCTACTCCACAAACAGTAGATTCATTAATGCGTTTAGACTTACCATCTGGTGTAGATATCGAAATCAAACTATAATTTATATAACTTAAAAATGTAGGAGGTGTAACTCATGACCAAAGGAATCTTAGGAAGAAAGATCGGTATGACTCAAGTATTTGCTGAGAACGGTGAGTTAATCCCAGTAACAGTTATCGCTGCTAATCCAAACGTTGTTCTTCAAAAGAAAACAACTGAAACTGATGGCTACAATGCAATCCAGTTAGGATTTGAAGATAAACGTGAAAAGTTAACTAACAAACCTGAACAAGGCCACACTGCTAAAGCATCTACAACTCCTAAGCGCTTCATTCGCGAAATCCGCGATGCAGACGTGGACGGATTAGAGGTTGGTCAAGAGGTAAAAGTTGACGTATTCGCTACAGGTGAAATCGTTGATGTAACAGGAATTTCTAAAGGTAAAGGTTTCCAAGGTGTTATCAAACGCCACGGACAATCTCGCGGACCTATGTCTCATGGTTCTCGCTATCACCGTCGTCCAGGTTCAATGGGCCCAGTTGCTCCGAACCGTGTATTCAAAGGCAAAAAACTTGCTGGACGTATGGGTGGAGACCAAGTTACTATCCAAAACTTAGAAATCGTTCAAGTTGACACTGAGCGCAACTTATTACTAGTAAAAGGTAACGTTCCAGGTGCTAAGAAATCTCTTGTAGTTGTTCAAGGCGCTGTGAAGGTTACCCAATAATTCACAATAGGAAGGAGGAATTCCAATGCCAAAAGTTACTGTATATAACCAAACTGGTTCACAGGTTGGTGAAATCGAATTAGCTGAAGCTATTTTCGGTATCGAACCAAATGAAGCTGTACTTTTCGAAGCTGTAATGATGCAACGTGCATCTTTACGTCAAGGTACACACAAAGTAAAAACTCGCTCTGAAGTTCGCGGTGGTGGTCGTAAACCATGGCGTCAAAAAGGAACTGGACGTGCTCGTCAAGGGTCTATCCGCTCTCCTCAATGGCGTGGTGGTGGTACGGTATTCGGACCTACACCAAGAAGCTATGCGTACAAACTTCCTAAGAAAGTTCGTCGTTTAGCAATCAAATCTGCATTAGCTACTAAAGTAGTTGAGAACAACATTGTAGTTCTTGAAGACCTAGTGTTAAATGCACCAAAAACAAAAGACATGCTAGCAGTACTTAAAGGATTAACTGTTGAGAAGAAAGCTCTTATCGTAACTGCTGATGCAAACGAATCTGTAGAGTTATCTGCTCGCAATATCCCTGGAGTAACAGTAATCACTGCTGATGGCGTAAACGTTTTAGACGTGCTTCATCATGATAAGCTAATCATGACAAAAGCGGCAGTGGAAAAAGTAGAGGAGGTGCTTGCATAATGAGAGATCCTCGTGATATCATTAAGCGCCCAGTTATCACTGAACGTTCTATGGAAATGATGGCTGAAAAAAAATACACGTTCGATGTGGACGTTAAATCTAATAAAACAGAAGTTAAAGATGCTCTTGAAGCGATCTTTGGTGTTAAAGTAGAAAAAGTGAACATCATGAACTACAAGCCGAAAGCAAAACGCGTTGGTCGTCACGCTGGTTTTACTAGCCGTCGTCGTAAAGCAATCGTTAAGCTAACTGCTGACAGCAAAGAAATCGAAATCTTCCAAGGCGTTTAATTCTTACTAAAGAAGGAGGGAAATTGAGATGGGAATCAAAAAGTATAATCCAACTACTAACGGTCGTCGTAATATGACTACGAATGATTTCGCTGAAATCACGACTGATAGACCCGAAAAGTCATTACTTGCTCCTTTAAGCAAGAAGGCTGGTCGTAATAACCAAGGTAAAATCACTGTACGTCATCAAGGTGGCGGACATAAGCGTCAATACCGTATCATCGACTTTAAGCGTAACAAAGATGGAATTCCAGGACGCGTTGCTACGATCGAATACGATCCAAACCGCTCTGCGAATATCGCATTAATTAACTACGTTGACGGTGAAAAACGTTACATTCTTGCTCCTAAATCTTTAGAAGTAGGTATGGAAGTTATGTCTGGCCCAGAAGCTGACATTAAAATCGGTAACGCATTACCATTAATCAACATTCCAGTAGGTACTGTTGTTCATAACATCGAGCTTAAGCCTGGTCGTGGCGGACAATTAGTTCGTTCTGCTGGTACATCTGCTCAAGTACTTGGTAAAGAAGGTAAATACGTACTTGTACGTTTAACTTCTGGTGAAGTACGTCTTGTATTATCTGCTTGTCGCGCTTCAATCGGTCAAGTAGGTAACGAACAACACGAACTTATCAAAATCGGTAAAGCAGGTCGCTCTCGCTGGTTAGGTAAACGCCCAACAGTTCGTGGTTCTGTAATGAACCCTGTTGATCACCCACACGGTGGTGGTGAAGGACGTTCTCCAATCGGACGTAAGTCTCCAATGTCTCCATGGGGTAAACCAACTCTTGGATTCAAGACTCGTAAGAAAAACAAAGCGTCTGACAAATTTATCGTTCGTCGTCGTAAAAAATAATGGGATTGTAGTACGGTTCATTTCTAGAACCGTACGCCAATCACGAAGGGAGGCACCAAAATGGCTCGTAGCTTAAAAAAAGGACCATTTGTCGATGATCACTTAATGAGCAAAATGGAAAAATTAGTTGCATCTGAGCAAAAACAAGTTGTTAAAACTTGGTCTCGCCGTTCAACAATCTTCCCTCAGTTCATCGGACACACAATCGCTGTATATGATGGTCGTAAACACGTACCTGTGTACATCACTGAGGATATGGTTGGCCATAAGTTAGGTGAATTCGCACCAACTCGTACGTACAAAGGTCACCTTGCTGACGATAAGAAAACTAGAAGATAATGAGAGGAGGCACTTCAATGCAAGCTAAAGCAGTAGCGAGAACAGTTCGTATTGCTCCTCGTAAAGTTCGTTTAGTAGTAGACTTAATCCGAGGTAAGCAAGTGGGTGAAGCGATTGCTATCCTTAACCACACACCAAAAACTGCTTCTCCAGTTGTAGAAAAAGTTTTAAAATCTGCAATCGCAAATGCAGAGCACAATTATGAGATGGACATTAACAACCTAGTTGTAGAAAAAGTTTTCGTTGACGAAGGTCCAACGTTAAAACGTTTCCGTCCACGTGCAATGGGTCGTGCAAGCCAAATTAACAAACGCACAAGCCACATCACAGTTGTGGTATCAGAAAAGAAGGAGGGATAATCGATGGGTCAAAAGGTTAATCCAATTGGTCTTCGTGTCGGCGTTATCCGTGACTGGGAATCTCGTTGGTTCGCTGAGAAAGATTACGCTACATTATTACATGAAGACATCAAAATCCGTGAGTACATTAATGTACGCTTAAAAGATTCTGCTGTTGCTAAAGTAGAAATCGAACGTGCAGCAAATCGTGTAAATGTTACAATTCACACTGCAAAACCTGGTATGGTAATTGGTAAAGGTGGTACTGAAGTTGAAGCACTTCGTAAAGCTCTTAACCAATTAACAGGCAAGCGTGTACACATCAACATTTTAGAAGTTAAGAGAGCTGATCTTAACGCTAAATTAGTAGGCGAAAACATCGCTCGTCAATTAGAAAACCGTGTATCATTCCGTCGTGCACAAAAGCAAGTTATTCAACGTGCTATGCGTGCAGGTGCTAAAGGTATTAAAACACAGGTTTCTGGTCGTCTTGGCGGAGCTGATATCGCTCGTGCAGAATCTTACAGTGAAGGAACTGTTCCACTTCATACACTTCGCGCTGATATTGACTATGCAGCAGTTGAAGCTGATACAACATACGGTAAATTAGGCGTAAAAGTATGGATCTACCGTGGAGAAGTCCTTCCTACAAAAAAGAAAGCTTCTGAGGAAGGAGGAAAATAATATGTTAATGCCAAAACGCGTAAAATATCGTAGAGAGCATCGTGGTAAAATGCGTGGTCGTGCTAAAGGTGGAACTGAAATTGCTTTCGGTGAATTCGGTTTACAAGCACAAGCTGCTTCATGGATTACAAACCGTCAAATCGAAGCTGCTCGTCGTGCAATGACTCGTTACATGAAACGTGGCGGTAAAGTATGGATTAAAATTTTCCCTTCTAAACCTTACACTGCAAAACCTCTAGAAGTACGTATGGGTTCCGGTAAAGGGGCACCAGAAGGCTGGGTAGCAGTAGTAAAACCTGGGAAAATTATGTTCGAAATCGCGGGTGTATCTGAAGAGGTAGCACGCGAAGCATTACGTCTTGCAGCTCACAAGTTACCTGTGAAATGTAAATTCGTAAAACGTGAAGAAAATGGTGGTGAATCTAATGAAAACTAATGATATTCAGTGAATTAACCACTGCCGAAATCGAAACAAAAGTTAAAGCTTTAAAGGAAGAGTTGTTTAATCTTCGCTTACAACTTGCTACAGGACAATTAGAGAATCCAACTCGCATTCGTGAAGTGCGTAAAGCAATTGCTCGTATGAAAACTGTAGTTCGTGAAAGAGAGATCGGAATTAATCGATAAATTGAGGGGAGGTTTGCATAGTGAGCGAACGTAACCAACGCAAAGTTTATACTGGTCGTGTAGTGTCTGACAAAATGGACAAAACGATTACAGTTTTAGTTGAAACTTACAAAACTCATTCCTTGTACGGAAAACGTGTTAAGTATTCTAAGAAGTACAAAGCCCATGATGAGCAAAACCAAGCGAAACTTGGCGATATCGTTAAAATCATGGAAACTCGCCCGCTTTCTGCTACTAAGCGTTTCCGTTTAGATGAAATCGTTGAAGAAGCGGTTATTATCTAAATAGACGAATCGGAATTTTTAGTCCGAAGGGAGGTTTCATAACATGATCCAACAAGAATCTCGTTTGAAAGTTGCTGACAACTCTGGTGCACGTGAACTTTTAACAATTAAAGTATTAGGCGGCTCTGGTCGTAAATATGCTAACATTGGTGACATTATCGTTGCTACGGTAAAACAAGCAACACCAGGTGGCGTTGTTAAAAAAGGTGACGTTGTTAAAGCAGTAGTAGTACGTACGAAGAGCGGAGCTCGTCGTCCGGACGGTTCTTACATCAAATTTGATGAAAACGCAGCGGTTATCATTAAAGACGATAAGAGCCCACGTGGTACTCGTATCTTCGGACCAGTAGCTCGTGAATTACGTGATAGCAACTTCATGAAAATCGTTTCTTTAGCTCCAGAAGTTCTATAATTTAAGGTATTGCCTTGCTAAGGAGGTGCAGAATTAAGATGCATGTAAAAAAAGGTGATAAAGTACAGGTAATCACTGGTAAAGACAAAGGAAAACAAGGCGTTATCCTTGTGGCTTTCCCAAAGCAAAACCGTGTTATCGTTGAGGGTGTCAATATCGTTAAGAAGCACTCTAAGCCATCTCAATTAAATCCACAAGGTGGAATTATTACTAAAGAAGCACCTATTCACGTTTCTAACGTTATGATTTTAGATCCGAAAACAGGTGAACCTACTCGCGTAGGCTTCAAAGTAGAAGATGGTAAAAAAGTTCGTATTGCAAAAAAATCTGGTGAATTATTAGATAAATAATTTTCTTAAGAAAGGAGGTCACTTCATTGAATCGCCTTAAAGAGAAGTTCCAAAAGGAAATTACTCCTGCTCTAGTGAGCAAGTTTAACTATAAATCTGTAATGCAGGTACCAAAAATCGAAAAGATCGTAATCAACACTGGTGTTGGTGACGCGGTATCTAACTCAAAAGCGTTAGACAACGCAGTAGAAGAATTAACACAAATCACAGGTCAAAAACCTGTTGTAACTCGTGCTAAAAAATCAATCGCTGGTTTCCGTCTTCGTGAAGGTATGCCAATCGGTGCGAAAGTAACTTTACGCGGCGAGCAAATGTATGAGTTCTTCGACAAATTAGTATCAGTTTCTTTACCACGTGTACGTGATTTCCGTGGTGTTTCTAAGAAATCATTCGATGGTCGTGGAAACTATACATTAGGTGTTAAAGAGCAACTTATTTTCCCTGAGATTGATTATGATAAAGTAAGCAAAGTCCGCGGTATGGACATCGTAATCGTTACTACAGCGAAAACTGATGAAGAAGCTCGTGAACTTTTAACACAATTCGGTATGCCATTCCAAAAATAATGGAAGCCAACGCTAAGTAGAGGAGGCGAAAACGTGGCTAAAAAATCTATGATAGCGAAACAAAAGCGTACTCCTAAGTTTAAAGTACAAGAGTATACACGTTGCGAACGCTGCGGTCGTCCGCATTCTGTATACCGCAAATTTAAACTTTGCCGTATTTGTTTCCGTGAACTTGCATATAAAGGTCAAATTCCTGGTGTTAAAAAAGCTAGTTGGTAAAACCCACAAATGGGAAGGAGGTAAAACACATGGTGATGACAGATCCAATTGCAGACATGCTTACTCGCATCCGTAATGCGAACATGGTACGTCATGAGAAATTAGAGGTTCCTGCTTCTAAAATCAAAAAAGAGATCGCTGAACTTTTAAAACGTGAAGGTTTCATTCGTGATGTAGAATACATCGAGGATAACAAACAAGGTATCCTTCGTATTTTCCTGAAATATGGTGCAAACAATGAACGTGTAATCACTGGATTAAAACGTATCAGTAAACCTGGCTTACGCGTTTACGCTAAAGCTGACGAAGTACCACGTGTACTTAACGGATTAGGTATCGCTCTTGTTTCTACATCTAAGGGAGTAATGACAGACAAAGACGCTCGTCAATTACAAACTGGTGGAGAAGTAGTAGCATACGTTTGGTAATATATATTTAAAACGAACGGAGGTGTGACCACATGTCTCGTATTGGTAAAAAGATTCTTGAAATCCCTGCAGGTGTTACTATTACAGTTGCAGAAGACAATACTGTAACAGTAAAAGGCCCTAAAGGTGAATTAACTCGTACTTTCAATGCTGATATGCTTATCAAAATTGAAGAGAATACATTAACAGTTGAGCGTCCATCTGAACAGAAGGAACACCGTGCATTACACGGTACAACTCGTGCTTTAATCGGAAACATGGTTGAAGGTGTAACTGAAGGTTTCGCACGCGGACTTGAATTAGTCGGTGTTGGTTACCGTGCTCAAAAACAAGGTGATAAACTTGTATTAAGCGTAGGTTATTCTCATCCAGTAGAAATGACTCCGGAAGCAGGTCTTGAAGTTGAAGTACCTGCACCAACTAAGATCGTAATTAAAGGTATCGACAAGCAACGTGTTGGCGAATTCGCTGCTAACATCCGTGCTGTACGTGCTCCTGAGCCTTACAAAGGTAAAGGTATTCGTTACGAAGGCGAAGTTGTTCGTCGTAAAGAAGGTAAAACTGCTAAGTAAACCCGTTAGGTGAGAGAAAGGAGTGACAAGAATGATCACTAAAGCTGATAAAAATGCGACTCGTAAGAAAAGACATGCACGTGTACGTGCTAAACTTACTGGTACTGCAGAGCGTCCACGTTTAAACGTGTTCCGTTCTAACCAACATATTTACGCTCAAGTTATTGATGATGTGAATGGTGTAACGTTAGTAAGTGCATCTACTCTTGATAAAGACCTTGCTCTTAACGGTACTAGCAATATTGAAGCTGCTACGAAAGTTGGAGAATCAGTTGCTAAGCGTGCTGTAGAGAAAGGCGTTAAAGAAGTAGTATTTGATCGCGGTGGTTACTTATACCATGGCCGTGTTAAAGCTCTAGCTGAAGCTGCTCGTGAGGCTGGATTACAATTTTAATGGTCAAAGGAGGGAAAATTGATGCATCGCATTGACCCAAGTAAATTAGAACTTGAAGAACGTGTAGTTACGATAAATCGTGTCGCGAAAGTTGTTAAGGGTGGTCGTCGTTTCCGCTTTGCTGCACTAGTTGTAGTTGGCGATAAAAACGGTCATGTTGGATTCGGTACTGGTAAAGCACAAGAGGTACCAGACGCAATCCGTAAAGCTATCGAAGACGCTAAGAAAAACTTAATCGCTGTACCATTAGTTGGTACAACAATTCCACACACAATCAACGGTCATTTTGGCGCTGGTGAAGTATTCTTAAAACCTGCTGCTGAGGGTACTGGTGTTATTGCTGGTGGACCTGTTCGTGCGGTCCTTGAATTAGCTGGTGTACAAGATATTCTTTCGAAATCTCTTGGTTCTAACACACCAATCAACATGATTCGCGCTACTGTGAACGGATTAAGCGAACTTAAGCGCGCTGAAGATGTTGCAAAATTACGCGGTAAATCTGTAGAAGAGCTACTAGGTTAAGGAGGGAAAACAAATGGCGAAAAAGTTAGAAATTACCCTCACTCGTAGTGTAATTGGTCGTCCACAAGATCAACGTGCGACGGTAGAAGCTTTAGGTCTTAAAAAGTTGAATTCAACTGTAGTTAAAGAAGAAACTCCTGCTATTCTTGGTATGATCAACAAAGTTTCTCACCTTGTAACTGTAAAAGAAGCTTAAGGATAACTCATTAATATAAGGAGGTGCCTGGGAATGAAACTTCATGAATTAAAACCTGCAGAAGGTTCTCGTAAAGTACGTAACCGTGTCGGTCGTGGTATCGGTTCTGGTAACGGTAAAACTGCTGGTAAAGGTCATAAAGGACAAAACGCACGTTCTGGCGGCGGTGTTCGTCTTGGCTTCGAAGGTGGTCAAACTCCATTATTCCGTCGTTTACCAAAACGCGGCTTCACAAACATTAACCGTAAAGAGTTTGCTATTGTAAACTTATCAACGTTAAATCGTTTTGAAGATGGTACAGAAGTAACACCTGAATTATTGCTGGAAACTGGCGTTATCAGCAAGTTAAACGACGGTGTTAAAGTTCTTGCAAGCGGAGCAGTAGAGAAAAAACTAACTGTTAAAGCGCACAAGTTCTCTTCAAGTGCTAAAGAAGCAATTGAAGCAGCTGGCGGATCAGTTGAGGTGATCTAATGTTTCGTACAATCTCCAACTTTATGCGCGTTGCTGAGATAAGACGTAAAATATTATTCACTTTAGCGATGTTAATCGTATTCAGGATTGGCACGTTTATCCCCGTGCCATTTACAAATGGAGACGTACTGAAGGCACAAGATCAATTAAATGCTTTAGGTATTCTAAATACATTTGGCGGTGGAGCCTTGAAAAACTTCTCCATCTTTGCGATGGGAATCATGCCGTATATTACAGCATCCATCATCAGTGCAATTATTGCAGATGGATGTTGTTCCTAAATTTTCGGAATGGTCGAAGCAAGGTGAAATGGGCCGTCGTAAATTAACGCAATTCACGCGTTACTTTACAAAGGTTCTTGCGTTTATTCAGGGGTTTGGTATGTCAATCGGTTATAACGGTATGGTAGGTGGACAATCAATTTTGAATCCAGGTTGGAGCACTTATTTATACATTGCTACGGTACTGACTGCTGGTACTGCATTTTTAATGTGGTTAGGTGAACAGATTACAGCTAAAGGTGTAGGTAATGGTATTTCCATCCTTATCTTTGGCGGTATTGCCGCAGCGATCCCAAGTGTTATATCTCAAGTGTATCAGCAACAGTTTCAAAATATCGGAGATCAATTGTTCATGAGTATCGTTAAAGTTGCATTGATTTTACTAGCTGTGCTAGCAGTTATTGTGGGTGTTATTTTCATTCAACAGGCTGTTAGAAAGATCCCAATTCAATATGCGAAGCGTGTAACAGGAGGAAATGGTGGTTATGCTGGAGCACAAAACACACATTTACCGCTTAAGGTAAATAGTGCTGGTGTTATTCCAGTAATTTTTGCTGTTTCATTCTTAATTACGCCTCCGACTATTGCACAGTTCTTCCCGAAACATGATGTATCGCAGTGGATTATTGCAAACTTTAACTATTCTCACCCAGTGGGAATGATCATATATGTTGCGCTCATTGTAGCCTTCACATATTTCTATGCATTTGTTCAGGTTAATCCAGAGCAAATGTCAGAGAATCTAAACAAGCAAGGTGGATATGTTCCAGGTATTCGTCCGGGTAAGAATACGGAACAATATCTAACAAAAATCTTGTATCGTTTGACCTTTGTAGGATCAATTTTCCTAGCAGCGATTGCAATCTTACCAGTTATCTTTACGAAATTGGGAAATCTTCCTCCATCTGCACAGATCGGTGGAACGAGTATGTTAATCGTTGTCGGCGTTGCTTTAGAAACAATGAAGCAGCTAGAAAGCCAACTGGTAAAACGCCATTACAAAGGGTTTATCAAGCAGTGAGTAAGTGGGAAGAATTGTCTTCCCTACATGCTCATGTACTCTGAGGGGGAACAAGGATGAACTTAATTTTAATGGGGCTTCCTGGTGCTGGTAAAGGTACACAAGCCGAACAGATTGTTGCCAAGTATAACATCCCTCACATTTCAACAGGAGACATGTTCCGTGCAGCTATGAAGGCTGAAACTGAAATGGGTCTACAAGCAAAATCTTTTATTGATAAAGGTGCACTTGTTCCAGATGAAGTTACAATCGGAATCGTTCGTGAACGTTTAAGTCAAGACGACTGCGTAAGAGGTTTCTTACTAGACGGTTTCCCACGAACTGTTGCACAAGCATCAGCTCTTGAAGAAATTATGAAAGATCTTGGCAAAAAAATCGACTATGTTTTAAACATTAATGTGGATTCAGGGTTGTTATTAAAACGCCTTACAGGCCGTCGCATTTGTAAAGAGTGCGGTGCGACTTACCACTTAGAATTCAATCCACCAGCAAAAGCTGATGTGTGCGATAAATGTGGTGGCGAATTATATCAACGCTCTGATGACAATGAAGAAACTGTAGCAAATCGTTTAGATGTAAATATTAAGCAAACAAAACCTTTGCTTGATTTCTACGAAGAGCTTGGTTACTTACAAAGCATTAATGGTGAGCAAGATATCAATAAAGTATTTGCTGATATCGATGTTCTCATCGGAGGCTTAGCGTAATGATAATCTGCAAAACTCCTCGCGAGATAGAAATCATGCGAGAAGCTGGCAGGATCGTTGCTTTGACTCATCAAGAGTTGAAACAGCACATTACTCCAGGAATTACAACGAAAGAGCTCGATCAAATAGCGGAAAAGACGATTCAAAAATATGGTGCTACGCCATCTTTTAAAGGATACAACGGATTTCCGGGGAGCATATGTGCTTCTGTAAATGAAGAGCTTGTACACGGAATTCCAGGGAAGCGCAAGCTCAAAGAGGGCGATATCATCAGTATCGATATTGGTGCGAAATACAATGGGTACCATGGAGATTCTGCATGGACGTATCCAGTTGGAAACATTTCTGAATCTGTTCAAAAGCTACTTGATGTCACAGAAAAATCGTTGTATCTTGGTCTAGAACAAGTAAAACCAGGCGAGAGATTATCAAATATCTCACATGCGGTTCAAACCCATGCTGAAGAGAATGGATTCTCGATCGTTAGGGAGTATGTTGGTCACGGAATCGGGCAAGACTTACATGAGGACCCTCAAATCCCGCACTATGGTCCACCAAATAGAGGCCCTAGATTAAAGCCGGGAATGGTCATCTGTGTTGAGCCGATGGTGAATCAAGGAAGACGATATGTAAAAACACTATCTGATGACTGGACAGTGGTAACGGTAGATGGTAAATGGTGTGCCCATTTTGAGCACACGATTGCTCTTACAGAAGCAGGATACGAAATCCTTACCACTTTATAAGTAGCTGGCTCTCCGGGATTTCAGAGCAGTGTAAAATGTTACTGATTTGAAGAAGGGAGAACTATTGAATGGCTAAAGATGATGTAATTGAAGTCGAAGGTACCGTTCTTGAAACGTTGCCAAATGCTATGTTCAAAGTAGAATTAGAGAATGGGCATGTCGTATTGGCTCACGTTTCTGGTAAAATCCGTATGAACTTCATTCGTATTTTACCAGGAGACAAAGTTACGGTAGAATTATCTCCGTACGATTTAAATCGTGGTCGTATTACGTACCGTTTTAAATAATATAGCACTCCGTAATCTTTAAGGAGGTTCGAGACATGAAAGTAAGACCGTCAGTTAAACCAATCTGCGAAAAATGTAAAGTTATTCGTAGACGTGGAAAAGTAATGGTTATTTGTGAAAACCCTAAACATAAACAAAAACAAGGTTAATCAGAAGGAGGTGCATTCGTAATGGCACGTATCGCAGGTGTAGATATTCCTCGAGACAAACGCGTTGTTATTTCTTTAACTTACGTATTCGGCATTGGTCGCACAACTGCTGAAAAAATTCTTGCTGAAGCAGGTATTTCTGAAGAAACACGAGTTCGTGATTTAACGGAAGACGAATTAGGACGTATCCGTGATATCATCGATCGTATTAAAGTTGAGGGAGACCTTCGTCGTGAAGTATCTCTTAACATCAAACGTCTAATGGAGATCGGTTCTTACCGTGGTCTTCGTCACCGTCGTGGTTTACCAGTTCGTGGTCAAAACTCTAAAAACAATGCTCGTACACGTAAAGGTCCACGTCGTACAGTAGCAAATAAAAAGAAATAATAAGTAAAGGAGGTTGAACTAACAATGGCACGTAAAACAAACACTCGTAAAAAACGTGTGAAAAAGAATATTGAAGCTGGTATAGCTCATATTCGTTCTACTTTCAACAACACAATCGTAACACTTACAGATACTCACGGTAACGCACTTTCTTGGTCTAGTGCTGGTGCACTTGGTTTCCGTGGATCTCGTAAATCTACTCCATTCGCTGCGCAAATGGCTGCTGAAACTGCTGCTAAAGCTGCAATGGAACACGGTTTAAAAACTTTAGAGGTTACTGTTAAAGGTCCTGGTGCTGGTCGTGAAGCTGCAATTCGTGCTCTTCAAGCTGCAGGTCTAGAAGTAACAGCAATTAGAGATGTTACTCCAGTTCCTCATAATGGATGTCGTCCACCAAAACGTCGTCGTGTGTAATTTTTCTGTATAGAATTTTCCCTTTTGTCTATAATGGATATGATGCATTATCGAGAAATTTCGTACAGAAACATCGCTTGTTGTGCACAATCGGGAACTGCCTAAGGGGGACTTTCGGTTAGACAGGGGTTATACCTTTGTTTAACCGGGGTTTCGACGTTTTGAAGGAGGGTTTAGTTAATGATTGAAATCGAAAAGCCGAAAATCGAAACGGTTGAACTTAACGAAGATGCTAAATATGGTAAATTCGTAATTGAACCGCTTGAGCGTGGATATGGTACTACTTTGGGTAACTCCTTACGTCGTATTCTTTTATCCTCACTCCCTGGTGCCGCTGTTACTGCTATCCAAATCGATGGCGTATTACATGAATTTTCAACAGTTGAGGGCGTAGTAGAAGACGTTACGACGATCATCTTAAACTTGAAAAAGTTAGCTCTTAAAATCTACTCTGAAGAAGAGAAGACGTTGGAAATTGATGTACAGGGCGAAGGTATTGTCACAGCTGCTGATATTACTCACGATAGTGATGTAGAAATCTTAAATCCAGATTTACACATTGCAACGTTAGCAAAAGATGCGCATTTCCGCGTGCGTTTAACTGCAAAGCGTGGCCGTGGGTATACGCCAGCTGATGCAAATAAAAGCGAAGATCAACCAATAGGAGTAATTCCTATTGATTCTATTTATACTCCAGTATCACGTGTGACTTACCAAGTGGAAAAGACACGTGTCGGACAAGTGGCTAATTATGATAAGCTTACGCTTGATGTATGGACGGATGGAAGCATCGGGCCAAAAGAAGCTATCTCTTTAGGTGCCAAAATCTTAACTGAGCATTTAAATATCTTTGTTGGTTTAACTGATGAAGCACAAAATGCTGAGATTATGGTCGAGAAGGAAGAAGATCAAAAAGAGAAAGTTCTTGAGATGACTATCGAAGAACTAGACCTTTCTGTTCGTTCTTATAATTGCCTAAAACGTGCAGGAATTAATACTGTACAAGAGCTTGCGAACAAAACAGAAGAAGATATGATGAAAGTTCGTAACTTAGGACGTAAATCCTTAGAAGAAGTTAAACATAAACTTGAGGAATTAGGTTTAGGTTTACGTAAAGACGACTGAGGATTTAAACCCATCAACAAAGGAGGGAACTACGAA
The DNA here is from genome assembly GCF_000007825.1 of Bacillus cereus ATCC 14579. Taxonomy (NCBI): domain Bacteria; kingdom Bacillati; phylum Bacillota; class Bacilli; order Caryophanales; family Bacillaceae; genus Bacillus; species Bacillus cereus. The sequence goes on from NC_004722.1 coordinate 140,812, forward strand.
TGGCATACAGAAAATTAGGCCGTACAAGTGCGCAACGTAAAGCTATGTTACGTGATTTAGCTACTGATTTAATTATCAACGAGCGCATCCAAACGACAGAAACTCGTGCAAAAGAACTTCGTTCTGTAGTGGAAAAAATGATCACTTTAGGTAAACGCGGAGATCTTCATGCTCGTCGTCAAGCAGCAGCTTTCATTCGCAATGAAGTAGCTAACGCTGAGACTGGTCAAGATGCACTTCAAAAACTATTCGCTGATGTAGCTCCACGCTATGCTGAGCGCCAAGGCGGATACACTCGTATTGCAAAAATTGGTCCACGTCGCGGAGACGCAGCACCAATGGTAATTATCGAGTTAGTATAATGATAATTAAAAGGGCAGGACAGTTCTTTTCAAGAAACTGGTCATGGCCCTTTTTTTTAAATATAAAAATAGGCTAACTTGGCGAAGGAAAGGGTGCCTTCTATTGAAAAAAGAGAAACTTCGGATAGAAAATATATCATTTCAATATCCTGGGGCAGCCACTTATGCATTAAAAGATGTTTCATTTTCCTTATATGAGGGAGAATGGGTATCTATTATTGGACAAAACGGTTCAGGAAAGTCTACACTTGCAAAATTATTGAATGGTTTGTTTTTGCCAGAAGCAGGGACTATTACAGTAAATGATACAATGGTTTTATCAGAGGAAACGGTATGGGATGTTCGAAAACAAATTGGAATGGTATTTCAAAATCCAGATAATCAATTTGTTGGAACAACAGTGCAAGATGATGTTGTATTTGGCTTGGAGAATATCGGAATGCCAAGAGAACAAATGATTGAAAGATTAGAACAGGCCTTGCAACTTGTCCGTATGGAAGATTTTCTTAATGATGAGCCTCATTCCTTATCTGGTGGGCAAAAGCAGCGAGTGGCAATAGCAGGCGTTTTAGCACTTCAACCATCTATTTTAATATTAGATGAAGCAACGTCAATGTTAGACCCTCAAGGGAGACGTGAAGTAGTAGAAACGGTTAGACAACTTGTTACTCAAAAAGGTATTACCGTGTTATCAATTACGCACGATTTAGAAGAAGCGGCACAGTCAGATCGTGTCATTATTTTAAATAAGGGAGAAATATTAGAGGAAGGGACTCCAGAAAAAATTTTCAAATCCTCTCATATGCTCCAAGAAATTGGCTTAGATGTACCGTTTTCGGTGAAAATAGCAGAATTATTAAAAAGAAATGAAATTCTCTTGCAAAATACGCATCTTACAATGGAAAGCTTGGTGAACGAACTTTGGAGATTACATTCCAAAAAGTAGAACATCGTTATCAATATAAAACTCCATTTGAAAGACGCGCACTTTATGATGTAGACGTGTCGTTTCCAAGTGGGGGCTATTATGCCATTATCGGTCATACTGGTTCAGGAAAGTCGACGATGATTCAACATTTAAATGGTTTATTGCAGCCGACAAATGGTACAGTTCAAATTGGTGAACATTTGATTTCGGCAGGAAAGAAAGAAAAAAAGCTAAAGCCACTACGTAAAAAAGTAGGGGTTGTCTTTCAATTTCCAGAACATCAGTTGTTTGAAGAGACTGTGGAGAAAGATATTTGTTTCGGCCCTACTAATTTTGGAGTATCTGTAGACGAAGCAAGGCAAAAGGCTAGAAAGGCAATTGAACTTGTAGGGCTAGAACCAGAACTGTTAACACGTTCTCCGTTCGAATTAAGTGGTGGACAAATGAGACGTGTTGCTATAGCGGGTGTACTGGCAATGGAACCTGAAGTGCTTGTATTAGATGAACCTACAGCAGGACTAGATCCAAAAGGGCAGAACGAACTTATGGAGATGTTTTATAAGCTGCACAAGGAGAAGGGTCTTACAGTCATCCTTGTAACGCATAATATGGAGGATGCTGCTCAGTATGCGGAGCAGATTGTAGTTATGCATAAAGGAACGGTCTTTTTGCAAGGAAGTGCAGAGGAAGTATTTTCACATGCTGATGAACTAGAGAAAATTGGTGTGGATCTTCCTATGTCATTAAAGTATAAACGTGCAATTGAAGAGAAGTTTGGTATTTCAATTCCAAAGGCTACCTTATCTTTAGAGGATCTTACTCATGAAGTTGTGCAGGTGTTACGAAAAGGTGGTCATGAATCATGCAGCAGTTGATTATTGGGAGATATATCCCGGGGAATTCACTTATTCATCAACTTGATCCACGTACGAAGCTGCTGATTGTCTTTTTATATGTATTTGTTGTTTTCTTAGCAAATAATGCGATTTCATATGGATTTTTATTTTTATATGCACTCATTGCTTTATTTTTTGCAAAAGTGCCGATTCGTTATGTACTTTCGGGCTTAAAACCAATTTTATGGATTTTTCTTTTTACATTTTTCCTGCATATTTTTACAAATAAAGAGGGGGATGTACTATTCCAGCTTGGTTGGTTTTCGATATATGAAAAAGGATTAGAGCAAGGGATATACATTTCTGTACGATTCTTCGTTATTATTTTAATGACGACATTATTAACGTTAACGACGACACCTATTGAAATTACAGATGGTTTGGAGACGTTATTAAAGCCGTTGAAGCGTATAAAGGTTCCTGTTCATGAAATCGCATTAATGATGTCAATTTCTCTTCGTTTTATCCCGACATTAATGGATGAAACGAGTAAAATAATGAAAGCACAAGCGTCACGTGGTATTGATTTTGCCGGGGGACCGATAAAAGATAGAATGAAAGCTATTATTTCACTGCTCGTTCCTCTGTTTATCAGTGCTTTTAAGCGTGCAGAGGACTTAGCCATTGCGATGGAAGCTCGTGGATATCAAAGTGGTGAAGGACGTACTAAATTTAGGCAACTACGCTGGAAAACAAGCGATACAGTAACGATTGTCAGCTTATTTTGTTTAGCTTGTATTTTGGCATGGGTGCGATCGTAATGGAGAATAGAGAAATGGATAGAATAAAATGTACGGTTGCATATGATGGCATGCATTTTTGTGGTTATCAAATTCAGCCGAACCATCGTACTGTTCAACAGGAGATAGAAAAAGCATTGCAGAAATTGCATAAGGGAGAACTTGTTCGTGTTCAGGCATCTGGTAGAACAGATTCTACAGTTCATGCAAAAGGACAAGTAATACACTTTGATACTCCTTTGTCTCTTGAAGAGTGGCAATGGAGTAATGCTTTAAACACAATGTTGCCAGATGATATTGTTATTAGGCAAGTAGAGAAAAAAACAGAAGAATTTCATGCACGTTACGGTGTTGAGAAAAAAGAATATCGTTATCGTGTATTATTATCAAAGACTGCGGATGTATTCCGTAGAAATTACGTATATCAATATCCATATCCGCTCGAAATCAACTCTATAAGAAAAGCAATTCCTTATTTTATTGGAACGCATGATTTTACTTCTTTTTGTTCGGCAAAAACTGACAAAAAAGATAAAGTGCGAACAATTTATGAAATCGAGTTAATTGAACAAGATGATGAAATAATTTTTCGTTTTGTAGGTAATGGATTTTTATATAATATGGTCAGAATTATTGTTGGTACGTTACTTAGCGTAGGGCAAGGAAAGCTTGATCCTGATAGCATTCCAGAGATTTTAGCGAAACAAAATCGTCAGTTTGCTGGAAAGATGGCTCCAGGTCATGGGCTTTACTTGTGGGAGGTAAACTATAACAACTAATCCTGGTGTAACATTTGCTTGACATTAGAAACTCAAAAGTATATCATAACATATGGTATTGTTTCTAAAACCACGATTAGCCCCGGAAGGAAATCGTGTTTAAGATAAACAATAGATTTTTTCTATGGAAAAGATAACGAGGAGGGAAACACATGCGTACGACTTTTATGGCAAAAGCTAACGAAGTTGAGCGTAAATGGTATGTGGTTGATGCTGAAGGTCAAACTTTAGGTCGCCTTGCTAGTGAAGTAGCATCCATTTTACGTGGTAAAAACAAACCTACATTTACACCACACGTTGACACGGGTGATCATGTAATTATTATTAACGCTGAGAAAATTCATTTAACAGGTAATAAATTAAACGATAAAATTTACTACCGTCACACTAACCACCCAGGTGGACTTAAGCAAAGAACAGCTCTTGAAATGCGTACAAACTACCCTGTACAAATGTTAGAGCTTGCAATTAAAGGCATGCTTCCAAAAGGACGCTTAGGCCGTCAAGTTTCTAAGAAACTTAACGTGTATGCTGGAGCAGAGCATCCACACCAAGCACAAAAACCAGAAGTTTACGAACTTCGCGGATAATTAATTAAAGGAGGGCTTACTTTGGCACAGGTTCAATACTATGGCACTGGACGTCGTAAGAGTTCAGTAGCGCGCGTACGCCTAGTTCCAGGCGAAGGACGCGTTATCATTAACGGTCGTGATTTTGAAAACTATATCCCATTTGCTGCATTACGTGAAGTAGTGAAACAACCTCTAGTTGCAACAGAAACTTTAGGTAACTACGATGTACTTGTAAACGTAAATGGTGGTGGATACACTGGTCAAGCTGGTGCTATTCGTCACGGTATTTCTCGCGCTTTATTAAAAGCTGATCCAGAATACCGTCTAACACTAAAACGTGCAGGTCTATTAACTCGTGACGCACGTATGAAAGAGCGTAAAAAATACGGTCTTAAAGGCGCACGTCGTGCACCTCAGTTCTCAAAACGTTAATTTTTGCGAACTACAAACCCCAACCATTTTGGTTGGGGTTTTTTTATGTTTCATTCCTCTTTTGCAATTTTTATAGCTTGGAATATTTTAGTGCTACCGCCGCGCGTATGCTTCTTCTTTAGAAGTTTAGACTAATACGTATTAGGGAGGTTTATATGTACTATGAATGTCATTGTCAGCTTACAAGAAAAACAAAAAGAAAAGCAGTTAAAATACGAGCGGAAGATGTTGCGGGAATTATCATTAAAAACATTGCGTTCAAATATTCGTGATGCCTTTCAAATGCAAGAGCTTCATCGTCAGTATGAAGATTACTGTATTGAATTAGGGATAGAATCTTATTTATTAGGAGCGAGATACAGTAAATTTGGTTATTATGGTGAATCGTTTTTTGATGTGAAATATAGAGCTTTAGAAGAAGAACAACAATTAACTGAAACGCTATTTCAATTTTTAACGAGTATGACTATGCGAGAAATAAAGTTGAAAGATGAGGAGTTACTTTTTGAATCTTGTCAGCAGTTTATAGGATTGTGGTGGCAAGAAGGGTATGAAAAAGGTGAAAGAAGATATCGATTAAAGCTTCATTAAGACAAGCATAAACTTTCCTCTTGTCCCATATAAGTAATTAGAGGGACTAGCTGGAGGAGGAAAGGTATGAAGAGAATTCGAATTATCTCTTTTGCACTCGCTGCGGTTGTATTGTTTTTTTTAGTCAAGCAAGAATTTCAAATTACAAAATCGTGGCGAGCTTGGAATTTACCCTTATCAGGGAAAGTAATTGTATTAGATGCTGGGCATGGTGGACCAGATGGAGGGGCTGTTGGTGGAAAGGATATTATAGAAAAGGATATTACGCTTGAAATTACAAAAAAGGTACAAGACTATTTACAAGAACAAGGTGCACTAGTTATTTTAACGCGTGAGGGAGATTATGATTTAGCTAACAAAGATACAAAGTCATATAGTAGACGTAAAGCAGAGGATTTAAAAAAACGTGTAGAAATCATCAATAAACCTGATGTAGACTTTTTTGCAAGTATTCATTTAAATGCTTTAACTAGTAGTGGATCGAAAGGTGCACAAACGTTCTATTACCGCTCTTCGATTGAAAATGAACGTGCTGCAAAATTTATACAGGCTGAATTGAGAACAAGTTTAGAGAACACGAATCGTTCTGCTAAGACAATTTCGCATGTGTATTTATTAAAGTATTCTAAAACACCAGGTGCTTTAATTGAAGCCGGCTTTTTATCGAATGTGAACGAAAGGTATATGTTAAATTCGGAGAAATATCAGCAAAAGGTAGCAGCTGCAATATACCGTGGTATATTACGTTATTTCACGGAAAAAGGAAATCCTCCAGAATAAGGAGGATTTTTTTGAGCTTCTCTCGTTAACGAAGTTTTCGGAAAATATGTTATACTGGAAATGTAAACGCATTTATTTCAAGAATACGCAGAGATAAATTCAATTAACATTACGTTATTTTTCATACAGGGGGCTGGGCTAATTATGGTAACGAAAGAGCAAGTGGTTGAAGCGTTAGAAGGGATTGTAGATCCGTTTTTACATAAAACATTAAAAGAAACAAGTGCAATTAAAGAGGTAACAGTCAAGCCAGAGAAGGAACATGTGAGTGTTAAAATTGCAATCGTAAAAACCGGTACAGCGGAACAAATGCAGTTGCAGTCTGGAATTGTAAAGTTAGTAAAAGAACTTGGGGCAGCAACAGTTGGACTTCGTTTTGCAGAATTTACAGAAGAGGAATTGGCTCAGTTTGCACCGGAACAAGAAGAAGAGCAAAGTGAATCTTTATTGTCACCTAACTCAAAAACAACATTCTTAGCAGTAGCGAGTGGAAAAGGTGGCGTGGGAAAATCAACTGTTTCCGTTAACCTTGCAGTTGCTTTAGCTCGTTTAGGAAAAAAAGTTGGTATTATTGATGCGGACATTTACGGTTTTAGTGTGCCAGACATGATGGGGATAGAAAAACGTCCTATCGTAAGAGGTGACAAGATAATTCCGGTGGAACGTTTAGGTGTAAAGGTAATCTCAATGGGCTTCTTTGTAGAGGATAATGCACCAGTTATTTGGAGAGGACCTATGCTTGGGAAAATGTTAAACCACTTCTTCACAGAAGTAGAATGGGGCGATTTAGATTATTTAGTACTAGATTTGCCACCAGGCACAGGTGATGTTGCGTTAGATGTGCACTCAATGTTGCCATCTTGCAAAGAGATTATTGTAACGACGCCTCATCCAACAGCTGCGTTTGTAGCAGCGCGTGCTGGAGCGATGGCATTGCGCACTGAACATAGTATTCTTGGTGTTGTTGAGAATATGGCATATTTTGAAAGTAAGGTAACTGGTGAGAAAGAATATGTATTTGGAAAAGGCGGGGGAGATAAGTTAGCTACCGAATTACAAACAAATGTTCTTGGTCGTATTCCACTGCAACAACCCGATTGGAATAAAGAAGACTTTGCTCCTTCAGTATATGAAGATACACATACAACGGGCATTATTTATAGTAAAATAGCTGAAACAGTAATTGATAAAACAGCTGTTACACAAAAATAAAGTGAAACTTTAATCAGTGGGGTTCACCTGTTACTGACAACAATAAGGCTTTTGTTGCTAGTAAACCTTTCGCTTAATTAGAGGGGTCCATTTTGTCTGTTAATAGCAAGATAAAGTAATAACGAGTGGACAATATATATATTATCCACTCGTTATTATAGTTATTATTTTTTACTGTTCTTCCTTCTTCTCGCCTTGAGAACCACCGTCACCGCCTGCTTCTTTCTTACCAGATCCGCCTTTTTCAGCTTTTTGCACACCTTTACTAATGATATCAATCATCTTGGCTTGGAAGAGTGGACTTTCAGCAGTTTCTGTTAGTACTTGTTGTAGATATTGACGGTATTCTTTACTCTTCATTGTTTGTAACATCATTTTTTCTACTTCAGGATTTTTCATAATTTCTATAACGCCTGCTTGGTATTCAGGGTCTTTTAATAAGGTTTTCATTAATTGAGTTTGTTCTTTCCCCATACTTTTAGCAAATTTTGATGAGAACTCAGGATCTTTAAAGAGCTTTTCCCAGAATTGTTGGCCTTTATCGGATACCATGGCATCTTCAATCGTTTTCTTTACTACTGTTTCATCTAGTATGAGTGCTTGTTTCATTTTTTCATCAGTTAATACATCTTGAATAGCTTTCTTACCTTGATCTGTTTTTAAAATATCAACAATCATTTTCTTTGTTTGATCGTAATCTAGTTCGGATTTCGTTTCTTTTCCTTGTGCGCATGCTGCAAGTGCGATAAGTAGAAAAGAAGAAACGAAAATGAATAGCATCCGTTTCATAAGTTGGAACTCCTTTCAGCACAGTTCTCTCTTTTTAATATAAATATCTTTAAGGAATTTATACATGAACATGGCTAGCTTTTTGAAATTGTCATTGATACAATTTAATTAGAAATATAAGGATAATGGGGGATGTGTTGTGAATAGCCGCAAGTGGGTACGACTATTTTTAACGACGTTGTTTCTTGGTGGGATTAGCACAGTTATTATTGGTTTTGTTTTGGAGTGGGACAAGTACAATAAATTTTTTCAAAATTTCGACGGTAAGGAGATTTTAGCAGTATCTTTCTGGCTGATGGGTGTAGGATTTATTTTTAGTGTTATAAGTCAAATGGGATTCTTTGCATATTTAACAATCCACCGTTTTGGACTAGGGATGTTTCGCTCATCTTCTTTATGGAATGCAGTCCAGCTCTTCTTTATTGCATTCGTATTATTTGATTTTGTGTATTTAAGATCTGTACTTATTGCAAATGGGGAAGTCTCGTTAGGGAATAATATACTTGTTGCTGGAATGTTATTTGTGTTTGGAGCAATTGTTGCTTATGTAAAAAGTAAAGAAACAAATAAAAAAGCATTTGTGCCAGCTCTGTTCTTTATGGTTGTTGTAACGATCCTTGAATGGGTACCGGCGCTTCGGATTAATGATACAGATTGGTTATATTTAATGGTTATACCGCTATTGTTATGTAATGCATATCAATTACTTGTATTACATCGTTTAATCGGAAAAACAAGTAAATCAGCTTAATAGAGAGGTTTTATACAACATCAGTTATAATGTTGTAAATGGTATGATTAAAAAAGCTCTACCACCTTCTTGAAAGGTAGTAGAGCTTTTTATGCGTGAAGAGTAGTAGGGAAGAAGCTACTTCACATCTTCACTTTTCGTACTTGTGTTGGAAATAAGTTGTGAAACGGATATTTGCTCATATCCATCACTTTTTATTTTTTGCAGGAGCAGCGGTAAAGCTCTATTTGTTTGAAGGGCAGAATCGGATGCGTGTAATAACACGATATCTCCACCTTTCAAATTATTAGAGACAGTGGAAACGATGTTATTTACACCTGGGTTTTTCCAATCGTTTGAATTATTACTCCAATGTAC
>NC_004722.1:155000-245000 GCF_000007825.1 Bacillus cereus ATCC 14579
GCTAGCTTCGGTGGAGGCGCTGGTGGGATACCGCCCTGACTGTATTGAAATTCTAACCTACGGGTCTTATCGACCCGGGAGACAGTGTCAGGTGGGCAGTTTGACTGGGGCGGTCGCCTCCTAAAGTGTAACGGAGGCGCCCAAAGGTTCCCTCAGAATGGTTGGAAATCATTCGTAGAGTGCAAAGGCATAAGGGAGCTTGACTGCGAGACCTACAAGTCGAGCAGGGACGAAAGTCGGGCTTAGTGATCCGGTGGTTCCGCATGGAAGGGCCATCGCTCAACGGATAAAAGCTACCCCGGGGATAACAGGCTTATCTCCCCCAAGAGTCCACATCGACGGGGAGGTTTGGCACCTCGATGTCGGCTCATCGCATCCTGGGGCTGTAGTCGGTCCCAAGGGTTGGGCTGTTCGCCCATTAAAGCGGTACGCGAGCTGGGTTCAGAACGTCGTGAGACAGTTCGGTCCCTATCCGTCGTGGGCGTAGGAAATTTGAGAGGAGCTGTCCTTAGTACGAGAGGACCGGGATGGACGCACCGCTGGTGTACCAGTTGTTCTGCCAAGGGCATAGCTGGGTAGCTATGTGCGGAAGGGATAAGTGCTGAAAGCATCTAAGCATGAAGCCCCCCTCAAGATGAGATTTCCCATAGCGTAAGCTAGTAAGATCCCTGAAAGATGATCAGGTTGATAGGTTCGAGGTGGAAGCATGGTGACATGTGGAGCTGACGAATACTAATAGATCGAGGACTTAACCATATAATATGTAGCAAATGTTATCTAGTTTTGAAGGAATATATATTAAAATTTCTTTTTGACATTTCGAAAGAAATGTTTATAATGATAAAAGTCTGGTAATGATGGCAGAGAGGTCACACCCGTTCCCATACCGAACACGGAAGTTAAGCTCTCTAGCGCCGATGGTAGTTGGGACCTTGTCCCTGTGAGAGTAGGACGTTGCCAGGCTAATATTATTCCGCAGTAGCTCAGTGGTAGAGCTATCGGCTGTTAACCGATCGGTCGTAGGTTCGAGTCCTACCTGCGGAGCCATTATGCTTCCATAGCTCAGCTGGTAGAGCACTTCCATGGTAAGGAAGAGGTCACCGGTTCAAGCCCGGTTGGAAGCTTGGGAATAGGTTTAAAACTTTTTTGGCCCGTTGGTCAAGTGGTTAAGACACCGCCCTTTCACGGCGGTAACACGGGTTCGAATCCCGTACGGGTCACCACTTTTGGAGGATTAGCTCAGCTGGGAGAGCACCTGCCTTACAAGCAGGGGGTCGGCGGTTCGATCCCGTCATCCTCCACCATATATATTTAAAATGTCGGAGGGGTAGCGAAGTGGCTAAACGCGGCGGACTGTAAATCCGCTCCTTCGGGTTCGGCAGTTCGAATCTGCCCCCCTCCACCATTTTCTTTAAAATAACCTGAGAGGGTTTATTTTTTTGAAAAGATAACCATACTAGTAAATATTAATGGGCTATAGCCAAGCGGTAAGGCAACGGACTTTGACTCCGTCATGCGCTGGTTCGAATCCAGCTAGCCCAGCCATTTACGAGCCATTAGCTCAGTTGGTAGAGCATCTGACTTTTAATCAGAGGGTCGAAGGTTCGAGTCCTTCATGGCTCATCATTTTTGCGGAAGTAGTTCAGTGGTAGAATACAACCTTGCCAAGGTTGGGGTCGCGGGTTCGAATCCCGTCTTCCGCTTAATTAATAAGGGGCCTTAGCTCAGCTGGGAGAGCGCCTGCCTTGCACGCAGGAGGTCAGCGGTTCGATCCCGCTAGGCTCCATCTAAATAAAAAAGCTTACATCATACGATGTAAGCTTTTTTTGTGTTTAAAAAGACAACTTTTATACTTGTCGTTTAAAATGAAGAAAACGTAAAAATAAGGGATGGGGAGATAATTGTGAAAGTTGTTATTGCATCTGATTCATATAAAGAAAGCCTAAAAGCTATAGAAGTATGTGGAGCTATTGAAAGAGGTTTTAGAGCAATTTTTCCTAATGCAGAGTATGTGAAAATACCAATTGGAGATGGAGGAGAAGGGACGGTTGAATCACTTGTTGATGCTACAGGGGGGAGAATTATATCAATTAGTGTGACAGGACCGCTTAGAGAAGGTATACAAGCTTTTTATGGCATTTCTAAAGATAAAAAGACAGCGTTTATTGAAATGGCAGCAGCATCAGGATTACAGCACGTTCCAGTTGAAAAGCGCAACCCACTTATTACAACGACAAAAGGAACAGGAGAACTTATATTACATGCGCTAGATCAAGGAGTGGAGTACATAATTTTAGGACTTGGAGGAAGTGCTACAAATGATGGCGGGGCAGGTATGTTAGAGGCTTTAGGAGTAAGGTTTATAAATGGTAAGGGTGAAGTAATAGATCCATCTGGAGGCACATTACACTCGATTGTTACTATTGATTTTTCACGAATGGACCCACGCTTAAAGGGGGTAAAGATAGAAGCGGCATGTGATGTGGATAATCCATTAGTCGGAATGCAGGGAGCATCTTTCGTATTTGGGAGACAAAAGGGTGCAAATATAGAGATGATGAAAGAGCTAGATGAGAATTTACAACATTATGCGAATATGCTTAAACGATATGTATCTTTTGATGTATCTGAAATACCTGGTGCAGGGGCAGCGGGAGGAATGGGAGCGGCTGTTATTTCAGTGTTAAAGGGAGACTTGCGTAGGGGCATTGAAATTGTATTAGATTATACAAATTTCGATAAACATATAGAAGATGCACATCTTATTATAACTGGTGAAGGTAGAATAGATAAACAAACTGCATATGGAAAGGCTCCTGTGGGTGTTGCGGGGCGTGCAAAACGTTTTTCTGTGCCTGTAATTGCTATTGGAGGGTCTGTATCATCTGATTGTTCAGCTGTGTACGAGAAAGGAATAGATGCGGTATTTAGTATCACAACGAGACCGATGACACTAGAAGAAGCATATAAAGTAGCAGAAGAAAATATTGAAATGACAACGAAGAATATTGCAACAGTATGGAAAATAGCATCAGAAAAACACTTCTAAATATAGGAGTGTTTTATTATTATTATTTAATAATAGTGATTGCGATTGTTTCATTAAGTTAACTTTATACATAGAATAGTCTTAAAATTTGGTTTTCAACGTGAATATAAGTGAATAAATTGTATATCCATACAGAAAAATGTCGAGTTGAGTCAGACTATATAAAAGATTTAAAATATTTAGTGAAGGCATAAAAGGGGGATACTATCTATGAAAAAAGAAATCTCAGTTATTGGAGTTCCAATGGATTTAGGACAGATGCGTCGTGGAGTTGATATGGGACCGAGCGCGATCCGTTATGCAGGGGTAATTGAAAGAATTGAAGAAATTGGATATGACGTTAAAGATATGGGAGATATATGTATAGAGAGAGAAAAAGAGATAGATGAAAATACAAAATTAAGAAACCTTACACAAGTTGCAACTGTATGTAATGAATTAGCAAGTAAGGTGGATCATATTATAGAAGAAGGTCGTTTTCCACTTGTATTAGGTGGTGACCATAGTATTGCTATCGGTACATTAGCTGGTGTAGCAAAACATTATAAAAACTTAGGCGTTATTTGGTATGATGCACACGGTGATTTAAATACAGAGGAAACTTCACCATCTGGAAATATTCATGGTATGTCACTTGCAGCAAGTTTAGGTTATGGACATTCTTCACTTGTAGATTTATACGGAGCATATCCAAAGGTGAAAAAAGAGAATGTCGTAATTATCGGTGCGCGTGCATTGGATGAAGGAGAAAAAGATTTCATTCGCAATGAAGGTATTAAAGTGTTCTCAATGCATGAAATTGATCGTATGGGGATGACGGCTGTGATGGAAGAAACAATCGCATATTTATCTCATACCGATGGTGTACACTTATCATTAGATTTAGATGGTCTTGATCCTCATGATGCACCAGGTGTTGGAACGCCTGTAATTGGCGGTCTATCTTATCGTGAAAGTCATTTGGCGATGGAAATGTTAGCAGAAGCTGATATTATCACATCTGCTGAATTTGTTGAGGTAAATACGATTTTAGATGAGAGAAATAGAACGGCAACAACAGCAGTTGCTTTAATGGGTTCTTTATTCGGTGAAAAACTAAAATAAATGTAAGAAAAGCAACTGAGAAGTTGCTTTTTTTATTTGAAAATAAGCGTATAATAATGATTTATATTATACTGTACAATAAAAATGTTTGACATCTTACCAATTTGAGCTAAAGGGGGTTGTTTGTAATTGTCGTTTGTTTCATGTATGGTATAATTAACTAGTTGTTGGAAATACATACAGATAGAGCATAAAACAATATTTCAATATATGGATAGAATTGCTCGTAAGTAGGAGGAAGGGATAGCATGCCTTTTGAAGATACGACCATTTTGAAATATCTTAGTACGGCATTAGATATTGCCATTGTATGGTTTATTATATATAAGCTAATTCTTATAATCCGAGGGACGAAAGCTGTTCAACTTTTAAAAGGGATTACAGTTATTATCGTCGTTAAGATGATCAGTATTTTCCTTGAATTGCGTACGCTATCTTGGCTAACTGAACAAGTATTAACGTGGGGATTTTTAGCCGTTATTATTATCTTTCAGCCAGAATTGCGAAGAGCACTTGAGCAGCTAGGGCGCGGGAGTTTATTTTCGCGTGTTGGAACGCATGAGGATGATGAACCTGAAATGGTTGCAACAGCGATAGCAAAAGCAACCGAATATATGGGGAAACGTAGAATTGGTGCATTAATTACTTTGTCAAAAGAGACCGGTATGGGTGATTATGTGGAAACGGGTATTCCGCTTAATGCAAACGTATCATCGGAATTACTTATTAATATTTTTATTCCAAATACACCTCTTCATGACGGAGCGGTAATTATGCAAGGAAGTACAATTAAAGCAGCAGCATGCTATCTTCCATTATCAGAAAGTCCGTTTATTTCTAAAGAATTAGGAACTAGACATCGTGCTGCAATGGGAGTTAGTGAAGTTACTGATAGTATTACAGTAGTTGTGTCTGAAGAAACTGGTCAAATTTCTTTAACGAAAAATGGTAAGTTGCATCGTGATTTGAAGACAGAACAGCTGAAAGATATGTTATTAGCTGAATTTAGTGGAAACGAAAAAACGACTTCTTCGTCTTTATGGAATTGGAGGAGAAAGCGTCATGGATAAGTTAATGGAGAATCATTGGTTTTTAAAAGGGATCTCATTACTATTGGCGTGTATGCTTTTTATGTCAGCGACGTTAACTGAAAAAAATACGACATCAGGTATATTACCTTTTGCAAATGATACGAAAGAAACATTAACTAATTATGCTATTAATCTTAAGTATGATGAGGAGAAATATATTGTAAGTGGTATTCCAGCAGAGGGCGTTAAAGTAAAATTAGAAGGCCCAAAAGCATCAGTTGCTACAGCAAAAGCAAAAAAACAATTTGACATACCGGTTGATTTGCGAGATAGTCCAAAAGGAACTTATGAGATTTCTTTAAAAACGAACGGGCTTCCAGATGATGTGAAAGGAACAGTTCAGCCATCAACAATTAAAGTTACTCTTCATGAAAAGGCGAGAAAATATGTTCATGTAGATCTGAAATTATCAAATGAGGATCAGATGCCAGCGGGGGCTACTCTAGAAAAATCAAGCCTTAAACCGGATACTGTTGAGGTAGTTGGGACGAAAGAAGAAATTGAAAGCATTTCCTCTGCCAAAGCGTATGTTGATTTAAAAGGTGTTAATAAAACTGTTACAAAAACGCCCGAAGTTACATTATACAATAAAGAAGGAAAACGTTTAAATGTAAGAACAAGTCCATCTAAGATTAGTGTAACGTTGAATGTGGCAACGCAAACTACAGCCAATAATACTGAAAAAACTGTTCCTGTAACGTATACGAAGAAGGGGAGTTTAGCAGAAGGATTGGCGGTTACAAATATCAGTGTTGAACCGAGAGAAGTAACGATAGCTGGTCCAAAAGATATTTTGGATAATATACAATCGCTAGAGGGGGTCGAAGTAGATCTTAGTCAATTGACAGAGTCTACAACATTCGATGCCTCTGTTTTATTACCCAAGGGTGTAACAAGTGCAAAACCGAATCAAGTGAAGGTTTCGGTGGGAGTGCAAAAAACAAAACAAACGAAAACAAAAACGATTGATGGTATCCCAATCCAGAAAAATGGACTGTCTAAAGATGTTACTGCTCAGCTACTTTCGCCACAAGATGGAAAGATAAGTGTTGATATTTCAGGAGAAGCAAGTATAGTAGATAAAATAACAGCTGCTCAAATAACAGCGGTAATTAATCTGCAAAATGTATCCTCAGGGACGAAAGATATTTCCATTCAAGTGAGCGGTCCTGGTAATATTTCAATAGAGCCAAAACAAAAAAGTGCTAAAGTTACTATTGTGAAGAAAGAAAAACCAGATAAAGAAGTACAGGGTAATGGTCAACAACCGGATTCAAATACGGATCAAGAAAATCAAAATGAGAAACCAAAAAATCCTGAACCTGATTCAGAAAAAGAACAGGAAAAGAATCAAAACCAAAATCAAAATCAAGATAAAGATAAAGAAACGAGTCAAGAACCAACAGTTGATAATCAAAAAGAGCAAGAAAAAGGAGCGAATCATAATGGGTAAATATTTTGGTACAGATGGAGTACGCGGAGTTGCAAATAAGGAGTTAACACCTGAATTAGCTTTCAAAATTGGACGTTTTGGTGGTTATGTATTAACAAAAGATACAGATCGTCCAAAAGTAATTATCGGTCGTGATACACGTGTATCTGGTCATATGTTAGAAGGAGCTTTAGTAGCAGGTCTATTATCAACTGGAGCAGAAGTAATGCGCCTTGGCGTTATTTCTACACCGGGCGTTGCTTATTTAACAAAAGCACTAGATGCACAAGCGGGTGTTATGATTTCTGCATCTCATAATCCAGTACAAGATAACGGTATTAAATTCTTTGGTTCAGACGGCTTTAAATTAACAGATGAGCAAGAAGCTGAGATTGAAGCTTTATTAGACAAAGAAGTTGATGAACTACCACGTCCGACAGGTACTAATCTTGGACAAGTGAGCGATTACTTTGAAGGTGGACAAAAATATTTACAGTACATTAAACAAACTGTTGAAGAAGATTTCTCTGGCCTACATATCGCTTTAGATTGTGCACATGGTGCAACTTCTTCTCTAGCTCCATACTTATTTGCAGACCTAGAAGCTGATATTTCAACAATGGGAACTTCTCCAAACGGTATGAATATTAATGAGGGTGTAGGATCTACACATCCAGAAGGCTTAGCTGAATTGGTAAAAGAAAAAGGTGCGGATATCGGACTTGCTTTTGATGGCGATGGCGACCGTTTAATTGCTGTAGACGAAAAAGGAAACATCGTTGACGGTGATCAAATTATGTTCATTTGTGCGAAATATATGAAAGAAACTGGTCAATTAAAACATAATACAGTTGTTTCAACTGTTATGAGTAACTTAGGTTTCTACAAGGCACTTGAAGCAAATAATATTACAAGTGATAAAACAGCAGTTGGTGACCGCTACGTAATGGAAGAAATGAAGCGTGGAGGTTACAACCTAGGTGGAGAACAATCAGGCCATATTATCTTACTTGATTACATTACAACTGGTGATGGAATGTTAAGTGCACTTCAACTTGTAAACATCATGAAAATGACGAAAAAGCCATTATCTGAGCTTGCAGGAGAAATGACGAAATTCCCACAATTGTTAGTAAACGTTCGTGTAACAGATAAAAAATTAGCATTAGAAAATGAAAAAATTAAAGAAATTATTCGTGTTGTAGAGGAAGAAATGAACGGTGATGGCCGTATTCTTGTTCGTCCATCTGGAACAGAGCCACTTATTCGTGTAATGGCAGAAGCACCAACACAAGAAGTTTGTGATGCATATGTACATCGCATTGTAGAAGTTGTGAAAGCTGAAGTTGGCGCTGAATAATTAGCTGAATTTATATGAAAAAGGAGCACAAAAAGTGCTCCTTTTTCATATGTTTTATAGACGATGAAAAAAATTTCATTGACGGTTTATCCATGTTTGTTATAAGATGGTCTTGTTCTTTTTCTCAAAGGAAATATTGTAAATTATAAAAGCGCCAGAACTACAAATAGTGTAGTTGACGAGGTGGGGTTTATCGAGATTTCGGCGGATGACTCCCGGTTGTTCATCACAACCGCAAGCTTTTACTTAAATCATTAAGGTGACTTAGTGGACAAAGGTGAAAGTGTGATGAGAGAAGAGGCACGGATGAAAACTAGCTGTATAAGTATATACGGACTTAAACCCAATCGAGAGGAAGGTGAAAGCCGTTCCAAGCTTACAGGGCTAGCAATATGTAATCCGTTTTTTAGTATAAATAAAAATGGTATCGGACTATGTCGTTACATGTTCGCAGAGCAGTGTAAGCATTTGTAACGGCGACTAAACATGTGTGGAATCGTAGGATTTATTGGAGAGCAAGATGCAAAGGAAATTTTATTAAAAGGTTTAGAAAAGCTAGAATATCGTGGATATGATTCAGCAGGTATTGCAGTACAAGCAGAGAACGGTGTTGTTGTATACAAAGAAAAAGGCCGTATCGCAAAACTTCGTGAAATCGTAGATGAGAACGTAGCAGCAAGCGTGGGTATCGGACACACACGCTGGGCTACACACGGTGTTCCAAGTAAAGTAAACGCGCATCCGCATCAAAGTACATCAAAACGCTTTACATTAGTTCATAACGGTGTAATTGAAAACTATGAATTAGTGAAAAAGGAATATTTACAAGATGTAACGTTCGTAAGTGAAACAGATACAGAGGTTATCGTACAGCTTATGGAACAACAAGTGAGCACAGGATTAAGTGTAGAAGAAGCGTTCCGTAATACGCTATCTCTTTTACATGGCTCTTATGCAATCGGATTACTTGATGCTGAAAATCCAAACATGATTTATGTTGCTAAAAACAAAAGCCCGCTATTAGTAGGTGTTGGTGACAACTTTAATGTTGTGGCAAGCGACGCTATGGCGATGTTACAAGTTACAGATCAATTTATTGAGTTAATGGATAAAGAAATCGTAATCGTAACGAAAGAAAGTATTACAATTAAAAACTTACAAGGTGAAACGATTGAACGTGCACCGTTTACAGCGGAATTAGACGCAAGTGATATTGAAAAGGGAACATATCCTCATTTCATGCTTAAAGAAATCGATGAACAACCACTTGTAATCCGTAATATAATTCAAAAGTATCAAGATGAAAATGGCGAAATTGAATTAAATCAAGACATCCGCAATGCGATCTTAGATAGCGATCGTATTTACATCATTGCATGTGGAACGAGTTATCATGCAGGTCTTGTTGGAAAACAATTTATCGAGAAGTTTGCAAAAATGCCAGTTGAAGTACATGTGGCAAGTGAATTCTCTTACAACATGCCATTATTAACAGAAAGACCATTCTTCATTTACATTTCACAAAGTGGTGAAACAGCTGATAGCCGTGCAGTACTTGTGCAAACAAATGAAATGGGCCATAAAGCATTAACAATTACAAACGTGCCTGGTTCTACGCTTTCTCGTGAAGCTGATTATACACTTCCGTTATACGCTGGACCAGAAATTGCAGTTGCATCAACGAAAGCTTACACAGCACAGCTTGCAGTACTTTCAATTTTAGCGGCTGATATTGCTAAAGCAAAAGGTGAAGTTCTTGATTTCGATTTAACACATGAACTAGGACTTGTAGCAAATGCAATGATAGAACTTTGTGATCAAAAAGAAGAAATGGACGCATTAGCAAAACAATTTTTAGCAACAACGCGTAACTGTTTCTTCATCGGACGTAGCGTAGACTTCTACGTAGGATTAGAAGGTGCGTTAAAACTAAAAGAAATCTCTTACATCCAAGCAGAAGGATTCGCTGGAGGAGAGTTAAAACACGGTACAATCGCTTTAATTGAAAATGGTACACCAGTTATCGCACTTGCTACACAAGAGCACGTAAACCTTGGAATTCGTGGTAACGTTAAAGAAGTAGTAGCACGCGGAGCTAACCCATGTATCATCTCAATGAAAGGCTTAGAAATGGAAGGTGACAGCTTCGTATTACCAACTGTACACGAAGCGCTAGCACCGCTAGTAGCAGTTATTCCATTACAACTTATCTCATACTACGCAGCACTTCACCGCGAGTGTGACGTTGATAAGCCACGTAACTTAGCTAAGTCTGTTACTGTTGAGTAGGAGATTGGTAGGTTAATAAGTATAGTTATACGTTTGAAATAAATTAAAACTAAGAAAAAACTCTGTAAAAATCATTTTACAGAGTTTTTTTAGTTATTTATTGTTTTACATAACAAATTGTTACTTGTTCGTCTATGTGGAAAATTTGTAACGCTTTACCATCTAAATTTTTAACCTCATATGATGAATAAATAGGTCTTTCCAATTTCACTTCTTGTCCATTTTGAGTTCCTTTTTCCACCATTAGCGTTAACTGATGGGAAGAAACGTCTGCTTGGTATGTTCCTGTTAAGTAATTATCTTTATTTGGATAAGAACCATTTGCATATGTTTCAAATGTCTTATCTGCTTTTAGGACTAACGTAGTTTTGACTCCGTCTCCGTAATCAATACCCCAATTACCTACAAGCTCTGTACCGTCTTTATAGTTGTTCTGTACATTCTTAAACTTAGCGGAATCCTCGTCTGGTGTATCAATTTTTCCTTTGAATATACCAGTTTTATCTTGGGTACTGTATGTTTTAACTGTATTACCACTAGATAAACTCGGTGAGTTAGAAGAACTAGTACCACTTGTTGTAGAAGTAGTTGTTGAACCACCCTTAGCTTCCGCTTTTAACTTATTAAATACAGGTTTCCAAATGCGTTTTGCTTCATCTAATTTATTGTTTGCTTTATCTATGATTGCATCATCCGTATCTTTAAGTGTTTTAGAGTAATCAAATAACTTCGATACTTCTTTGAAAGATTCTTTTAACTTTTGAACAGCTTTTACAATTTCCTTATGATCTTCCTTGTATTTTCCTGGTGCATCTATACGCTCTATTTTATTAAATACTTTATCTAAGTCTTTAATACTATCTCGTACCTCTTCATTTGACTTACTTCCCTTTTTATTATCCCTCACAGAAGCATCATAGTAATCTAGACGTCTTAATAAGTCTTCTTCAATGTCTACCATAAGTTGTGGGTAATCCTCAGGCAAAACCATAATCATCTTAACATCTTTACTTTCTTCTTTTGAGTTAGTTGATTTTTCCTTTGTTTCAGATGATTTACCTTCTGTCTTAGTTTCTTTACTTTCTTGTTTACCAGATTCAGCATTTGTTTTTTCTTTTTCTCCAAATAAATTTGTTACACTACAAGCTGACATAGAAACTACTAATCCAGATGCTAGTAAAATTTTACCGGTACTCTTTTTGAAATTCTTCATATGATTTTTCAATTCTCCCTTTCAAAACATAAAATAGATGTGTTTTAGCCCCTTTAAAACAAAAAAACATACCCCTTCTATATTTATTTTATAATACCTTTCTATGTATAATATTTTACAATTAATTACAGGTACGGTCAAAGTTTATCTTAGTTTAACGATGTTCACAAAAAAGATGCGAAGCTCTATTCCTTCAAGTAAAGATTGTAAGTGAGTTTTGATTAAAATTTTTTTATAAAAATCTCATACTTAGTTAAAAAGAGTAATTCTATTTTGATCAAACGTTTTTTCAAAATGAATTTTTTTGTTGTTAAATAAAGATTTTTGACTTCATTGCTATCAAATTTTATTCCAAACCAATATATAGTTATAGCTTTAAAATAAATTTACAAATTTGCACCCCTTTAGATATTTTATCTAAAGGGGTGTTTTTGTGTCGAAAAAGAACATCTAGAATTGGTAAGTGGATAGAACTCCATAAATTAAAGTTTTACTTTATCGACTTCACTTTTGTTTGTCTGAATTTTCCGTTATTATTTTAAGTATTCGTGAACAATTTCATTTATTACGGCAAAAAGAGACGAGAGATTTATGGACATTTCAAGGGGGTATATTGATGAAAGTGAATGAAAAAACATATTTAAGTATAGAAGAGATTATTTCATTACCAACCGTATCAAGTACAAACATAAGTGATGATGGTAAAAACGTAGCATTTGTTAAGAAGACGGCTGATTGGAAAGACAATACATATAGGAATCATGTATGGATATATGAAAAAGATAAGAAGCAGAGTTACCCATTATCAAATGGTGATATAGATAGTACACACCCATTATGGTCTCCAGATGCTAGGTGTATCGCATATCTTAGTCCAGTTGGTGATGGGAAAAATCAGATATTTGTTAAGTCACTAGATGGTTATAGAGAGGTTCAAATTACCGATGAGAAAGAAGGAGTCAGTACATTCAAATGGGGTCCTACTGGCAAGGGTCTTTATTATGTTACGCAGTCAAAAGAATGTGAGGAGATAAAGAAACGTAAGGATCTATATGGAGATTTTCAACATATAGGTAAGGAACACCAGAATAATTGTTTATATTACATTGAAATAGAGAAGGTGATACAAAGTGATACAGATGAACACAAGAACAGAGTTGTTTATCAATTAACGGATGGTAAGGATTTTCATATCCATGAATTTGATATTTCAAATGATGGTAAAAAGGTTGTATTTATGGCGACACCAAGCTCAAATATGGCAGATTATATAAATGGAGATCTATACATACTCCATATTAAAGCTGGAGAGCTACAAAAGCTGAATGTGGATAAGTTGTTGGGAGGGAGTGTTTGCTTTTCTCCTGACGGCAGTGAAATATGTTACACAGCAAGCATAAGAGAGAAGGGTTACTATAGAAACCATATACAAGATAGTACGTTAGAGATATATGATATAAATACCGGAGAGCTAATTCAACCTTTAACAGATTTTGATAGTACGGTTATGCCATTACAGTGGACAGCTAAAGGGGTTTTAATTAGGTGGCAGAATAAAACGAATTATCTTATTGGATTGCTAGCCGAAGATGGCACTGTGGAAATATTAAGCGAAAAAGTAGATGGCTTTATAATGGATGCTTCTATAACAAAGGATGGCAAACATATATCCTACAATAAGGCTATAACAAATGAAACCTTTGAAATCTATTTAGACGATAAAAAAATAACGGATGAAAATAGCTTTTTCAAAGGGAAACTTAGAAGTAACAGGGAAATCATCTCATGGAAAAGTAGCGATGGTCTTGAAATAGAAGGTGTTTTATCAACGCCAGTAGAGTTGGACAATAATAAAAAATATCCTTTATTAGTAGTAATTCACGGCGGTCCGGCTTGGGCATCTTTTCCGATATTTTCAGACTGCTTCAATGAGAAATATCCGATTGAACAGTTTGTTGAAAAGGGCTTTATCGTTTTAGAACCAAATTACAGAGGAAGTTCAGGTTATGGTAATGAATTTTTAAAAGCTAACTATAGAAAACAGGGGATTGCTGATTACGATGATGTTATATCTGGAGTGGATGAACTAGTAGAAAAAGGGATGGTAGACAAGGATAGAGTAGGAGTTATGGGATGGAGCAACGGTGGATATGTATCAGCTTTCTGTTCTACGTTTAGTAGTCGGTTTAAAGCTATTTCAGTTGGCGGTGGAATAACTAACTGGAGTACCCATTATGTAAATACAGATATACCTTACTTTATTAGAATGTATTTAGGAAATACTCCATGGAATGATCCAGAGATATATACGAAGACATCACCTATGACGTATATTAAATCAGCTTGTACGCCTACCCTAATTCAACATGGGGAAAAGGATGCAAGAATTCCAATTACAAATGCATATGATCTATATCAAGGATTAATGGATATGGAAGTTGATACAGAATTAATTATATTTAAAGGAATGGCATATAGTTCTGACCAACCAGGAGTTCATGTGGCTATTATGAAGCAGAACTTGATGTGGTTTTCACACTATATTCTTGGAGAGAGTATGGAGGGTTTTAGGACTTTGTAAGGGATGTTTGTACAAGACATAAGGTTGAAACGGTCTTCATATTGAGATGATTTATTATAAAATATATACTTAAACTACTATCAGTACATAAATCAGGGAGGACTAATATGACAGGAAATAAAAATGACTTACTAGTAGAAAAACGTGAAGAGTTATTGAAAGTATTGCAAGCTCGTTTTGAGAAAAACATGAACCGCCATGAAGGTCTTGAATGGGCTAAAGTTGAAGCGAAGCTGACTACTAATAATGAAAAAATGTGGTCACTTAACGAAATGGAAGTAACTGGTGGTGAACCGGATGTTGTTGGTTATGATGAAGAAAAGGACGAATATACTTTCTATGATTGTTCAAAGGAGAGTCCTAAAGGCCGCAGAAGTCTTTGTTATGATCTTGAAGCGTTAGAATCAAGAAAAAAACATAAACCAGAAAATAACGTTATTGATGTTGCCAATGCTATGGGCATTGAATTATTAACGGAAGAACAGTATCGGGAATTGCAACAACTTGGCGATTTTGACATGAAATCATCAAGTTGGGTACAAACACCTTCAGATATTCGAGAACTCGGTGGTGCTTTATTTTGCGATTATCGCTTTGGACATGTTTTCGTGTACCATAATGGAGCAGACTCTTACTATGCTGCCAGAGGTTTTCGTGGCTCGTTAAAAGTTTAAATTAGGAGAAATAAGAAAAAGAGCCTATATTCAGGCTCTTTTTCTTATTTATATTTTAAAAGTAAACTGTTACTATGCAGTTTTACTTAATTTATATGTTCCGTGGTTGTTTTTACGGAAAAGTTTAGGGAAAACATAGCCATCTAATCCAATACGTCCAGCGTTCTGCCCTGCAACTAAAATGAACATAGTCAAAATAAGCAGGTTTGGGTTTACACTAACGGTTCCACTTAATAAAAATGAAAGATTCATTATGATTCCGAAAAATGCAGCTGTTTTTGTTAATCCGCCTAAAATTAAACCTAGACCTACTAAAATTTCTCCCCATTGAACTAAAAAGCTAAATAGGTCTGCGTTTGGAAGGATAAAATGTTGAAGAAAATCTGCCCACCAACTTTGTACTGCAGGGTGGTCACCTGATGCTTGAGCAATAGCACCTTTTAGAAAGCCACTTGCGTCAAAAGATTGTCCGAAGACTTTGCCTATCCCAGCAGCGAGCCATGTATACCCTATGTAAAGCCGTAAAAGTAATAATATGAAAGTAGCACGTTTATCAGTTCTTAAAAAATTGATAACCATTGAAATCCCTCCAATATTGTATTTACATGTTTATTATATATATATTGTGAATAAATTCACAATAGAGGAAATGTGAACGAATATATGTTTTGAGTAATTGTTTTATTTTTTGTAACATTTCATCTTTTTTGATAGACTAATAATAGAGATATATCAAAAGGAGGCAAAGACTCAATATGTGGAGGAACTTGTAATGATTAGAAACTAGATAGATGAATTTTTCTCTCATAAGCGAGGGTTTATTTAGTTATCTGTAAATCATTCAAGGAATGCATATTTGGCTTGTACATCCCTTTTATAAGGATAGGTGCCTATTTTATGTATCTGTCTTTTTTGTGGGAAAGTTTATATCTCTTATATAAAATATGCGTCCTTTAAACTTGGAGGAGTATATGATGAACCAATTAAAAAATAAAGTAGCAGTTATTACAGGGGTAAGTCGTCTAGACGGTATAGGCGCAGCAATTTGCAAAGAATTGGCTGAATCAGGATACGATATATTTTTTACGTATTGGACGGATTATGATAAAGAGATGCCATGGGGCGTTGAGAAAAATGAACAAATACAATTAGAAGAAGAGCTATTACAAAACGGTGTTAGAGTATCAAGCATGGAGTTAGATTTAACTCAGAATGATGCACCGAAAGAGCTTATAAATAAAGTTACTGAACAATTAGGGTACCCTCATATATTAATTAATAATGCAGCATATTCTACGAATAATGATTTCTCTACGTTGACTGCTGAAGAATTAGATAAGCATTATATGGTGAATATTCGTGCGACTACATTGCTCAGTAGTCAATTTGCCCGAGGATTTGATAAAAAATCTGGTGGTAGAATTGTGAATATGACTTCGGGGCAATTTCAAGGTCCTATGGTAGGAGAACTAGCGTATGCAACAACGAAGGGAGCTATTGATGCTCTTACTAGTACGTTGTCAGCAGAGGTAGCTCATTTAGGAATAACAGTGAATGCAATTAATCCAGGACCAACTGATACAGGATGGATGACTGAAGAGATAAAACAAGGGTTAAAGCCGATGTTTCCTTTTGGCAGAATTGGTGAGCCAAAGGATGCAGCTAGACTCATTAAATTTCTAGTAAGTGAAGAAGCTGAGTGGATTACTGGGCAAGTTATTCATTCAGAAGGTGGATTTAAAAGATAAAAAAGAAGGTATCTCACCTTGGTGAGATACCTTCTTTTTTTAATCTTTCTTCAACCTTCGTGCAATACCATTCCCTAAAGACTGTAATCCTTGAACGAGGATAATTAAAATAAAGACAGTTGCATACATTACTTCAGGTTCATAGCGTAAATGTCCGAAGCGATATGCTAAGTCCCCTAGCCCACCAGCGCCTACAAGACCAGCCATTGCTGTTGCGCCGATTAAGCCAATCGTTGCGATTGTTAATCCAAGTACAAGGGAGGGACGAGCTTCTTTAACCAGGACGTGCCAAATGATTTTTATAGTAGAGACTCCCATCGCTTGGTAGGCTTCAATGACACCGCGATCGACTTCTAGTAAAGCTGTCTCCATTAAACGTGCGATATAAGGGGCTGTGAAGACGACAAGCGGTACGATAACACCTTGTACGCCAATGGATGTTCCCATTAGAAACTTTGTAAAAGGCAAAATAAAGAATAATAGAATGATAAATGGAAGAGAGCGAATAATATTAATAATTGTATTAAGAATTGGGTAAATGATTTTATTTTCGTGCTGCCCACCAGGTCTTGTTAAAACAAGTGTGACACCAAGTGGTAGTGCAATAAGGATAGAGATGAATAGTGAAATAGATGTCATTTGAAATGTTTGAATGGTTGCTTCCCATATGACTTTACCCCATTCATCCAAAAAGGACTTGTTTCCCATAATCTGTTCTACCCCCTTCTACGATGATTCCTTGCTCTTGTAAAAATGATAAAGCGTGGTTGATTTCATTTTGTTCCCCTTGCATATGAATGACAAGTTTCCCGTATGCCTCATGTTTTAACTGTGTAATATTACCGGATAAAATATTTGGATACACTTGGAAACGTTTTGTAGCGATAGCTAACGCTGGTTCACCAGAAGAATTTCCTATAAATGAAAGTGTTACGATTTCTCCGGTTCTTTGTAGTTCTTTTTGTACTTCAGCTGGGATTTTTGCTGCAAATGCACTATTTACAAATTTCTTCGTTGTTACATGTTGTGGGTTTGTGAAGATCTCCTTCACAGTCCCGCTTTCAATTACTGCTCCATGTTCCATAACAGCAACTCGGTCGCATATACGTTGGATGACATTCATTTCATGTGTAATTAATAAAATTGTAATCCCGATTTCCTCATTAATCTTTAATAATAGGTCAAGAATAGAATCAGTTGTTTCTGGATCTAAAGCACTCGTTGCTTCGTCGCTTAATAACACTTCCGGTTCATGTGATAGTGCACGTGCAATGGCAACACGTTGTTTCTGGCCACCAGAAAGTTCACTCGGATAGGCATCTTTTCGATTAAAAAGATCGACAATACGTAAATACTTTTCTACCCTTTTTTCAATTTCTGTTTTTGGAATGCCAGCAAGCCGTAACGGTAATGCGATATTTTCATAAACGGTAACAGTTTTAAGTAAATTGAATCCTTGAAAGATCATTCCGATTTTTTGTCTCGCTTTTGCTAGTTCTTTTGCCGATAAAGTTGTTAAGTCTTGATTGTTTACAATGATATTTCCTGTCGTTGGTTTTTCTAATAAATTTACACAGCGGATTAATGTACTTTTACCAGCACCGCTATATCCGATGATTCCAAATACTTCGCCCTTTTTTACTTGGAGGGAAGTGGACTTAAGAGCTTCCACATTCACCTTTTTTGTTGTAAATACTTTGGATACATTTTTTAATTCAATCATTATCGTCAGCTCCTACCAAGACGGTAAAACAGAACCATCAAATTTTTTCTCGATAAATTCTTTTACTTCTTTAGATTGATAAGCTTTCTTTAATTTATTTACAACAACATCATCTTTATTTTCAGTACGAACAACGACCCAGTTCACATAGGGTGAATCTTTTCCTTCGCGGAAAATAGAATCTTTCGCTGGACTTAATTTTGCACCTAATGCAAAGTTTGTGTTAATTGCAGCTGCTTTCACTTCACTTAGTTGCGTTGGTAATTGAGATGCCTCTAATTCGACAATCTTTAATTTTTTTGGATTTTCAATTACATCTTTTGCAGTCGCTTTTTCTGTAGCCTTTGGATCAACTTTTAAAACCCCTGCTTTTTCAAATAATTTTAAAGCTCGAAGTTCATTCGTTGGGTCATTTGGTACAGCAATTGCATCGCCCTCTTTTAAGTCTTTTACATCTTTTATATCTTTAGAATATACACCCATAGGGAATGTTACTGTTGAAAATACTTCAGCTAATTTCATATTGCGTTCAGCTTTAAATACATCTAAATATGATTTCGTTTGGTAACTATTTACATCAAGGCTTTTTTCATCTAATGATACGTTTGGCGCTACATAATCATTAAATACTTTTATATCAATTTCGAGGCCATCTTTTGCTGCAACTTCTTTTACCTTTTCAAAAATTTGTTCATGTGGTCCACCTGTTACACCGACAGTAATCTTTTTCTCGTCTAATTCTTTTACCTCTTTATCTGAACTCACACTACATGCGCCTAATAATAATACTGCTCCGCTTACAATGCTTAATAATACCTTTTTCATCTATAAATCCCCCTTCATATACGTTCCAAAATAAAAAGCACCTCCCAAAAAATAAGAGAGGTGCCGAATAGACGAAATAGATTCCTCTCTTATCTTCCAAAACGAAAACTCGTTTTGCAGGAATTAGCACCTTAGCTTATACGTCATAAGCTCGGTTGCCGGGCATCATCGGGCCAGTCCCTCCGCCACTCTTGATAAGAGTATGTGTATGTAGTTTTGAATATGGTACTAATAGTAAATCGTACAAAAAGAATTGTCAATGATATTTTCAGAATATATTTTATTTTAAGGTAATCGAAACGTTCCCCTTTTTATGTCCTTTTTCTACATATATATGAGCTTCAGCAATTTCTTCTAATCGGTAAGTTCTATCAATAACAGGCTTTAGCTTTTCTGTTTCAGCTAGTTGTTTTAGTAGGTTCATATCTTCTTTACTGACTTTTGCCATCATTCCGTTCACAGATACATATTTTCCATTAGGCATTAATGCATCTGTACAAAGAGACTTATTATATTTTCCAACTGCATCAAATATAATATCATAGTGCTCGCCCCGCTTAGTAAAATCTTCTTTCATATAATCAATTACGTTGTCTGCCCCTAAAGCTGTTACTAAATCGAAATTCGAACTACTACAAATGGCTGTGACAGTCGCCCCGAAGTATTTCGCAAGTTGTACGGCAGCTGTCCCGACTGACCCAGAGGCGCCGTATATAAGTACTCGTTGCCCTTTTTTTATCTGTCCTTTTCTAAGGAAGTGCAATGCTGAAGTTCCGCCAAAAGGAATAACGGCAGCTTCTTCATATGTCACATTGGTAGGTTTTAATGCTATTAATCCACTTTCATGCACGCATGTGTATTCGGCATAACCACCAAGGTTTAGTTCTGTTAATGCAAAAACTTGATCTCCTTTTTTAAATTGTGTTACATCTGTTCCAATGTCTTCGATTTCACCGGATAACTCTACGCCAAGTATAGGTTTTCTCGGTTTTCTGAAACCTAATATGATCCGCATAGGAATCCAAAATAAGAGGGGGCTATTAAAGCCACGTATTCTACAATCTCCAGTCGATACACTTGTTGCGTGAATTTTAACTAATACTTCATTTTTTTTAGGTTTAGGCTTTTCTATATTTTGAAGTTGGAGAACATTAGGTGGTCCATACTTTGTGCAAATAATAGCTTTCATAATGACCTCCTGAAATGAGTTGTTATTATTTACATCATATTTAAACTTTTTCTCAAACATGTTGCTATATAGGAAATAAATTTAAAGAAGAATATTACGAATTATATAGATTTCATAGGAAAAGAGATGATATTATTTTTGGGAAGGAGGGGACGTTATGAAAAAAATTATTTTAATTTCAAGTTTAGTACTTGCAGTCGGTCTAGGAGTAGGGTGTAGTAATGAGAAAGCAAAAAAGACTGATGAACCGAAAAAAGAAGCTGTGCAGAAAGAAAAGGAATTAACAGCGAAGGATGTTTTTAATAAAGCGAATGAAGCTTTTAAAAACGAAGAAAATGTAACGATGACATATGATGTGGGAATAAAGGCTGAAGGAACAGAGATGAATGTAATAAAGGCCAAAATGCAATTAGAGCCGAAGAAAAAAAATTCTCGTTCTGAAATGAATGTTTCTGGTACTGAGGTTGTTGTTTATGATGTGGGTGGCAAAATTGCTGGTCAGTTGAAAAATCCTAATACGGGTGAAGTTATGTCTGTACCAGAGGAACAATTAAATGCTAACGGAATGAATGCGACTCAAGGAATGGTAGATAATTTAGAGATTCCATCGGAAATTTTAAATAAAGTGAAGATGGAGAAAAGTGGAGATAATTATAAGCTGAAGTTTGCATTAAAAGGGCAAGAGACAGAGAGTATGTTAGCTAGTATGGATGAAAAGCAGAAACAAATGCTACAAGGCCAAAATGCAAAGATAGAAGAAATAGATGGAGAATATATTATTACAAAAGATTTTAAATATGAATCAGCAAAGATAGATATGGTTATGAGTAGCAATGGTGAGGATAAAGCGCACATTATTACGGATGCGAAGTTTACATCGTATGATAAATTTGATCCAATACAATTGCCAGCAGCAAAGTAATCACTGTCAAGAGAGGTACCTGAAAGAACAGGTATCTCTTTTTGTTGCTAATAAGGAGAGTGTCCTTTGAAAAAAAGAAAGATAGTAGTGGTCATTGTTGCATATACGGTTTTGCTTGCAACGTCTGTACATACGTATAAAAAACAAATTGATCATCCTATTATGAGTGATGTAGGTAAATTGCTTCCGACAAAAATAAAACGTGTTGAAAGTGCTACGGAAGAGCACTCGTTAATAAAATTAGTGCGAGATGCAAAAGTTTCAGGAGAGAAAATTTCCATTGCAGGCATGCAACATAGCCAAGGAGGACAGACATATTATCCAAATGGCACGATGCTCGATATGAAAGGGTATAATAAAATATTAGAATTTGATCCAGAGAAGAAGCAGATTACAGTTCAAAGTGGTGTCACGTGGAATGATATTCAGAAGAAAATAAATCCATATGGCCTTGCGGTACAGGTCATGCAGTCTCAAAATATTTTTACTGTTGGTGGTTCATTAAGTGTAAATGTACACGGGCGTGATATTCGTCATGAGGCACTAATTGATACAGTAGATTCATTTAGATTGTTAATGGCAGATGGCACGGTACGTAATGTAAGTAGAGAAGAAAATGCAGAGTTATTTCCATATGTCATTGGGGGTTACGGTTTATTTGGAGTTATTTTAGATGTGACGCTGAAGTTAACAGATGATGAATTATATGAAATGCACACGAGAATGATAGATTATAAAGAATACGTATCTTATTTCAAAGAGAAAGTGAAAAGAGATGAAAATGTTCGTATGCACTTAGCGCGTATTTCTGTTGCTCCAAATTCATTTTTAAAAGAGATGTATGTGACAGATTATACTTTGGCACAAAATCAAAATATGAGAGAAGAGTACAGTGAATTAAAGGAAGAAAATATTATAGCGGTACCGAAATTTTTACTTGGGTTATCACGTTATAGTGATTGGGGAAAGAATACATTTTGGGATATACAAAGAGGTTATTTTGAACGTACAGATGGAAAGTATGAGACGCGTAATAATGTTATGAGATCAGATAGTGCTTTTATGGAATATGAAAATCCAAATAGGACCGAAGTGTTACAAGAATACTTTGTGCCTATAGATGCTTTCACGGAGTATATAGATGATTTACGTAACGTATTAAATGAAGAAGAGTTTAATTTACTCAACATTACGATTCGTTACGTGGAAAAGAATGAAAATGCAGTTTTGTCCTATGCGAAAGATGATATGTTTGCGCTGGTTCTTTTGATTAACCAGGGACGCTCAGAGAGTGAGATAAAGAAAACAGAGGATGTCATTCGGAAGATGATTGATGTTACTTTAAAGCATAACGGTAGTTACTATTTGCCGTACTATTCTTATCCAACGAAAGAGCAGTTAAAGAGGGCATATCCTCGTATTGAAGAATTTCTCAAGAAAAAGAAGGAAGTAGATTCAGAAGAGAGATTTGTGAATTTATTTTATAGGGAGTATACGAAATGACATATAGAAGATTTGTGGCTTCGCAAAGTATCATCATGATGGCAGGAAGTATGGTATTTCCTTTTTATATATTATTGCTTCGAAACGTTGGAAATAGCTTCTCGCAATTTGGCTGGGCGTATGGCTTATTTGCTTTAACATCAGCACTTGTATATCCACTAGTGGGAAAGATATCTGATCAAGTAGGTGATAAAAAATTATTAATCATATACGCTTGGTCCATGGCAATCTTAATGCTTTGCTTTCCGATTGCCACGGAAGTATGGCATGTATATATTCTTCAAATTGTAATGGGCATTTTAGGTGCTGTGCAGCGTAATACTGAGAAGACTTCGTTAGCACGAAAGGTTGCGCAGGAAAAGGCTGGTTATGAGATTGGAAAATACCATGTGTGGACATCCATTGGCGGAGCAGTAGCGGTTATTGCCACGGGATATTTAGTAGATTTCTTTACGATTGGTACAATTTTTTATATTGCATCTATTCTATATGTAGTGAGCGGGATTGTATTAAGTAGTAAAAAAATATAACTATTCCTATTTTCACCTTAATACCCTTTATTTGTTATACTAAAAGGGAATACAAAAGAAAAGGGGACAGTGCCTTTGATGAAATTTGTAGTTTTAGCTATTCTTACTTTGTTTTTGATTCCATGGACAAGAAGTAGTAGTAAGCTTCGAGCAGTGGATAAGAAGGGAGATAAGAAGGTTGTAAAGGGTAAGAAATCATCTATTTTAGTTATTCCTGTTTTATTTTGGATAGGTATTGCAATCTATGAATACTTTTGGCTAATTGATGATCGGGTAGACTCGATTCTTACTCATTATTCTGTTGCAGTAGCAATTTTAATTGGGCTTGTTTTATTTTCACAAGATCAAATAGGGAAATTAGAAGGTACATTAAAAGGACTTTTAATGTTTATTTTACTCGCAAGTTACGGCTACTTTGGTTATTTGCACGATATAGTAATCTCGCAAAAGAAATATGATTCTGTTGTTAAGATAGAGAAAGATATTTCAGAGCCATTTACTGAAAATGACCAGCCGTTTACAGTGCCGCCAAAGACAGCGGAGAATAAGATGAAAAAAGTATTTGGTGATATTCCGAAAGTAGCTTATTTTGAGCTAGGAGAATTAACGCCACAAATGGTAAACGGCGAGGCTTTATATGTAGCGCCGATTGAAGTTTCAGGATTTTTTAAAGCGCGTAAAGCTGAGACAATACCAGGGTATGTAACGATGTCAGGTACGAATCCTGATGCGGAAGCGAAACTGCACCTCGGTTATAAAATGAAATATGTGCCAAGCATGTTTTTTGGTAATAATTTAGAGCGTGTGGTAAGGCAAGCAGAACCAAATTTAATCTTTAAAGGAAAACCTAAATTTGAGGTTGATGATAAAGGAAAACCATATTATACAATGACGTATGGTGAATTTATTTCAGGAAGATCTGGATTTGAGGTAGAAGGTGTTGTCGTAGTAGATGCACAAACAGGTGAAGTGAAAAGATATGATAAAGGAAAGGCACCTAAATTTGTTGATGGTGTATTAAATCATGAGACTGCATCTACGTTAAATACGTACTTTGGTAAATATATTCACGGATTTTGGAATACGAAATTCTCACAAACAGATATGAAAATTCCGACTGAGTGGGGAACGAAAGAAGGCGTGACCCCGATCTTTGGTAAAGATGGAACACTGTATTATTTTACAGACTTTACTTCTCCAAAAGAAGGAGTAGATTCAGCCCTAGGATATTCATTAGTAGATGCACGCACAGGCAAGCTATATTACTATAATGGAAAAGAAGTAAAGGGGATTATGGATGGTTCAGCAGCTACAGAAGTAGTAGATAATTCCTTTAAGAGAGAGAAATGGCATGGGACAATGCCTGTCATTTATAACGTATACGGTAAACCAGCTTGGATTATTCCGGTTGTTGATGACGGAGGCCTAGTACGTGCACATACAGTTGTATATGCTGCTAATGCAAAAATATTTGCGACAGGTTCTTCGCAGAAAGAAGCGCTTGAGAATTATAAAAATGTAATGAGCGGTAATGGTGATACATTTAGACCAACCTCAACAGGAAAAGAAGCGCAAAAAGAAGGTATTGTACAACGTGTATATAAAGAAAAATCAGGTGAAAATACAATCGTGTACGTACTTTTAGAGAATGAACAAAAGGTATTTATGATACCGGTGAAGAAATTCCCATATGCTATGTTTACAGAAGTAGGAGACCCAATTCAAATTACATATTTAGATACGGGAGAGATGATGTCCTCAGTATCTAAATTTACGAATAGCAATGTGAAAAAGTAAAGCGATAGAATTTCTATCGCTTTTTTTACATTATGAAAGAGGAAAATGCGCTGTACTTGACGTATGTTTATGATGTAACTATAATTGTTACGATTCAGTTTGTATAGGAAAGGGTGAATTGAAAAAGTGAATGAAGTTAATCACGAAATATATAAACCTGTAAAGGCAAACAGGTTATGGATGATTCTTGTATTAGGAACACTTACGGCGATTGGACCATTATCTATTGATATGTATTTGCCTTCATTACCGAAGTTAACGGATGATTTGCAAACAGGTGCATCCCTCGCGCAGCTTACATTAACAGCTTGTTTGCTTGGGCTGTCAGTAGGACAATTATTTGTTGGCTCAATTAGTGATATTTACGGAAGACGCAAACCTCTTATTATTGCTCTTATTATTTATGTTGCTTCTTCTTTACTTTGTGCTGTTGCGCCATCTATTTGGACATTAGTGTTATTGCGCTTCCTACAAGGAGCTTCAGGATCAGCCGGGATTGTTATATCACGTGCGATGGTACGTGATATGTATTCAGGTTCTGAAATGACGAAGTTTTTCTCACTGCTTATGTTAGTAAACGGAGCAGCGCCTATTTTGGCACCGATTATTGGGGGGCAATTATTACAGTTTACAACGTGGCGCGGTGTTTTCATCGTTCTTGGAGCAATTAGCGTATTCATGTTAATCTCAGCTACTTTTGTATTGCGTGAAACATTACCTCCTGAAGAAAGAGAAACGGGTGGTTTGTCAGGGACTTTGGCGACGTACGGAAAATTGTTAAAGGACCGTCTGTTTATGGGATATGCATTGTCACAAGGATTAGTAACAGCGGCAATGTTTGCATACATTTCGGGCTCACCATTTGTGTTGCAGAACATATACGGAGCATCACCACAGCAATTTAGTTTATTCTTTGCGATTAACGGCATCGGTATTATTATTGCTAGTCAGGTAACGGGTCGTTTAGCGGGGAAAGTGAATGAGAAGACATTATTTGTTGCTGGTATTATTATCGCAGCTGTTGGTGGCCTATCTTTACTACTTACAATCGTACTAGGAATAGGTTTAATCGGTGTTTTATGTTCGTTATTCCTTGTTGTATCAAGTGTCGGGGTTGTATCAACAACTGGGTTCTCATTAGCGATGAGAAATCAGAAGCAAGCTGCAGGAACAGCATCAGCTTTATTGGGCTTATTACAGTTCATTTCAGGAGCTCTTGTTGCGCCGCTAGTAGGTATCGGTGGAAGTAATACAGCATTACCGATGGGGGTTGTTATTGCGCTTTGTGAAGTAGGAGCAGTGTTATGTTATCTATTTATGGCCAGAAGAAGTGAGAAGCAGTTTGAACTGCAGCAAAAACAAAATTTAGAGGCTTAACAAAAAAGAACTGATTCAAAGGGAATGTTTGAATCAGTTCTTTTTTTCATTTCTTTGAAATACCTCATACATATTATTCATGATCGTATCATATAAAACAGCAAGTTTATCCCACCCCCAGCGATTACTATCGACTTCTTTTTCCCCACAGTCGATAATATCGGTATGGTCAGTAATTTTATACGCTTTTTTAACGATAATAGGAGCAATCTTCGGTATACGTGGGATTTCCTTTAAGGTATCTGCAAAGTTTCCAATGTAGACATGACCGATGATTTCGATTGTTAATGATTTATCCGATATATTGAGCACGGTATGAAATTGATTTGTATGTTGTTGTTTTAAATATTGAGCTAACTTAAATGGAGCATGCTTCTTCTTTAATACGCGGCGAAGGCTCTCTGTATTTTCGATATGAAGTGATTTTTCGCGAATAAGGACACGAATATCTTCTCCCATAAAAGGTATTGTGTTGTACATAGATGATTCTCCTTAAAACCTTACATATGTTTGCGTTATGCATATGTAAGTCTAGCATGGTTTGTTCTTTATGTGTGCTTACAGTTTTGTAAGGTGAGTAGTAAAGCAGTGCAAAAGTTATTTGTATAAAGTGACGATACTGTGACAAACATGTTGGTATACATGTTACGATGTCGTCTTAAGTGTAAAAAGTAGGATGTTCTCGGTATAATAACAAGTGGAGATAAAAGAAACTATAATGAGTAGTAGCTGTAGATAAAAGGAGAAGAAGAGATGAAGAAGGTTTTGGGTATTGCTGTAATGGGAAGTATGATCCTTCTAGCAGGATGTAATGGAAATAAGGATACGAAAGAACCGAAAGAAAAGGTAGAGCAATCTACAGAACAAACAGAAGAAATGAAAGAATACCTTGCAGTACATGAAAAATACGATTTGAAAATGAATAAAGAAATTAATAACGCACTGCAGTTATTTGAAGTGGCAAAAGAAAAGGGCGGTAAGGAAATAACGACTGCTACATATAAAGAAGATGTGCAAAAGGTAACAACGAGCATGTTAGAAGATATTGATCATATACGAAAAGAAATTCGTGTTCCGAAGTCGAAAGAGCAAGAACATGAGGTATATGTCGGTTTCTTGAATGAATCGGAACAAGCAATGAAAAAATTACAGAAGTTAGCTAAAGAAGAAGATTCATCGTTGATTCGTGATATAGAAATTAATTTTGCAACAGCATCGACATACTATAAACGTTTTCAAGCAGAAACGAAAAAATAACCTTGCCTATGCAAGGTTATTTTTTCTTCTTGCCATCTCCATCTTCATCCTCGGATACTAATATCTTCTGTTCTTCGTGAAATTCGGAAATAGTTTGCCCGGTAATATTATCGAAAGGGGTATAAAAAGAAGTGATACTTTTCTTTTTGATGAAGAGTTTGTAGAAGCCGATGATGACAAGTATAACGATTGTTAAGGGTAATCCTATAGTAGCTAGAAGTAAGGGGTCCATCTTATAACTCCTTTCATATCTTTTTTTATTATAAGCGAAATACGATATAGATAAATAAAAGTATTAAAAACTGATTTTTCTAAATATATCCAATTTGATTGACTTTTCATTTTTTCAGAATTATAATTCGAAATATACAATTTGAACCAAATAATAATATAGCAATTTACTTATCCAGAGAGGTAGAGGGACTGGCCCTATGACACCTCAGCAGCGGGTTCTGTAATAGGAACACCGTGCTAATTCCAGCAAGCAAGTCTTGAAAGATAAGTGATGGGCCTTTGTTTATTAAGCCTTGATCTTATTTTTTAAGATCAAGGCTTTTTGTATTCTAAAAAGAGAAAAGGGAGTAATGGAAAAAGTACGTTTATAAAACTAAGTAAATATATGTGTTTAGGGGGTTATTAGGGTGTATGTAATTAAAAAATTATCAGTTATGGTGTTCACGCTATGGGTTATTACGACGGTGACATTTCTAATTATGCATATTATTCCGGGGGATCCATTTTCATCAGATGCAAAAATCTTTCCTGAAGAAGTGATCCAAAACATGAGAGCGAAGTATCACCTTGATGAACCGTTATGGAATCAATATGTTGCTTATTTAGACGGCGTAGTTCATTTTGATTTTGGTGAATCTGTTCAATCAACCGGGCAAGGTGTATCAGAAATTATAACAACTGGTTTTGGTCCATCAGCAATTATTGGTTTACAAGCACTTATTATTTCATTGCTAGTCGGAATTGCTGCAGGTACATTTGCTGCTCTCTATCATGGGAAGGTAATTGATTACGGTGTAAGTTTACTTGCCATCCTCGGTATTTCTATTCCGAGCTTTATTTTAGCACCACTATTTATACAAGTATTCGCTATTCAATTCGAGCTCTTACCAGTAGCTTCTTGGGGTACATTTGAACATACGGTATTGCCATCCTTTGCATTAGCGTTAGGACCAATCGCAGTGATTACAAGATTTGTTCGCTCTAATATGATCGAAGTACTGCAGAGTGAGTATATTAAGTTAGCGAGAGCGAAAGGTATACCGATTAAGAAGATTATTATAAGACATGCTCTTCGAAATGCAATTGTTCCGGTACTTACATTTGTTGGACCATTAATGGCGGGACTTTTAACAGGTACTTTCGTTATTGAAAAGATTTTTTCAATTCCTGGTCTCGGAAAATATTTTGTAGATAGTATTTTTAATCGAGATTATCCAGTGATTATGGGAACAACCATTTTTTATAGTGCACTTTTAATTGTATGTATTTTTATTACAGATATTATTCATCGTATTGTTGATCCACGTATTCGTTCTATTACGTAAGGAGGGGGATGTTTAGATGGGAGCTTATGAAATTAATGACCAGTTATTAACAAATGAAGAGAAGAAAGAATTAACGATAAATAAAGATCAGCAAAAGATTAGCCGAAAGAAAGAAGTGTTTCGTAAGTTTGTATCGAATCCAATCGCAGTTTTAGGATCAGTGACGTTATTACTCATTATTGTTTTCTCACTTGTTGGTGAAAGTTTAACGCCATTTACTGCGAGTGAACAAGTAAAAGAGGCAACAAACTTACCACCTAGTAGTGAGCATTGGTTCGGAACAGATGATTTGGGAAGAGATATATGGGCACGTACTTGGGCTGGCGGGAAAATTTCATTAACAGTTGGATTAGTGGCAGCTGCTCTTGATATAGGACTTGGTGTGCTAATCGGAGGATTTAGTGGATATGTGAGAGGGCGCAATCGCCTTGGGACATTAATTGATGAGTGGATTATACGAGGAATCGAAGTGTTATACGGTATCCCGTATTTATTAATTGTTATTTTACTATTAATTGTTATGAAACCAGGTCTTTTTACCATTATCATCGCCCTTGCATTAACAGGATGGATTGGTATGGCACGTCTCGTTAGGGCGCAAGTCTT
The DNA here is from genome assembly GCF_000007825.1 of Bacillus cereus ATCC 14579. NCBI lineage: Bacteria > Bacillati > Bacillota > Bacilli > Caryophanales > Bacillaceae > Bacillus > Bacillus cereus. The sequence goes on from NC_004722.1 coordinate 184,830, forward strand.
ATCTTTAAAACAAAGAGAGTTTGTTATTGCAGCGGAGCGATTAGGTACATCCCATATGAAAATTATATACGGGCATTTAATTCCGAACTTAACGGGCATTATTATCGTAAATTTATCATTTACAATTCCCGCAGCTATTTTCTCAGAATCATTTTTAAGCTTTATCGGACTAGGAGTGCAATCACCGGCAGCAAGCTGGGGGACGATGACGAATGATGCACTTGGGACATTATTGAGTGGAGAATGGTGGCAGCTATTCTTCCCAGCAATCATGATTGCGCTCATTATGTTCGCATTTAATGCGATTGGTGATGGTTTACAAGATGCAATTGATCCAAAAATCGTAAAACGGAATCGAAAGGAGAAAAAACATGGGACAGCTCTTATCTTTAGAAAACGTAACGTTAGCCGTTGAAAAAGAGAATAGTAACCAAGCAATTGTGAAGCATGTTTCCTTTTCTATTAGCGAAGGTGAAATAGTTGCACTTGTAGGAGAAAGTGGTTCAGGGAAAAGTGTTACAGCACAATCTATTATCGGCTTAAATCAAGAATCAATTCATATTGATGATGGAAATATATCTTTTGAATCAAAGGAATTAACGAATCTACAAGAATCAGAATGGAATCAAATTCGAGGGAAAGATATTTCGTTTATCTTTCAAGACCCACTTTCATCTTTAAATCCGACGATGAAGGTGGGAAGGCAAATTACAGAGGTGATTTTGCAACACGAAAAGAAATCGAAAAAAGAAGCAAAAGAAATTGCGATTAACTTATTAAATGATTTAGGGATACATGAAGCAGAGAAACGCTTTGAACAGTACCCACATCAATTAAGTGGAGGCATGAGGCAACGTATTTGTTTAGCAATCGCATTTGCCTGCCACCCCAAACTCGTTATTGCGGATGAACCTACGACAGCATTAGATGTAACAATTCAAAAGCAAATTATGGAGTTATTAAAGGAAAGAAAGGAAAAGAAAAATACGAGTATTTTACTAATTACGCACGATTTAGCACTTGTACGTGAAGTAGCGGATCGAGTAGTTGTGATGTATGGAGGACGTGTTGTTGAAAAAGGAACGATAGAGGAAGTGATAGGTTCCCCTAAACATCCATACACAAAAAGCTTATTACAAGCAATTCCGAATATGGATGATTCTGAAAAAGTATTACGTGCAATAGAAGGGACGACACCTTCCATTGAGACGTTAAATAGCTTTGGTTGTCCTTTTGTAAATCGTTGTCCAGTAGCGATAAAAGAATGTATTCATCGTTTCCCAGAGAGAACAACATATTCCAAGGAGCATAGTTCACATTGCTGGCAACATGTTCTGGAGCATAATAAAGCGAAATCAAAAGAGAAGGTGAATGCCTCATGACGACAGATTTAATTACTGTAAAGCAAGTAACAAAAACATATGGAAGTAAAAATAAAGAAATCGCAGCGTTAAAAGACATATCACTTTCTATCCCGAAAGGAACAACGCTTGGCATTATTGGAGAAAGTGGTTCAGGAAAAACAACACTTGGTAAGCTCATAGCTGGGATTGAGAGCCCAACGTCTGGTGAAATTGATTATAACGGTCAAGTTGTTCACAAGTTGAAGGCAACTCATAAACGTGATTTCTTACAGAAAGTACAGTTTATTTTTCAAGATTCCACAGCAGCATTAAATCCGCGCTGGAAAGTACGCGATAGCGTAACGGAAGGCTATATTTCATTTGGTTTAGGTGATAAAGGATTGAAAGATAAAGTAGCAGGTGATGCGCTAGAGCGTGTTGGGTTAGATAGACGATATATTGAGCGCTATCCGCACGAATTTAGCGGAGGACAACGTCAACGAATTGCTATTGCAAGAGCGTTATTGTGTGAGCCGGAAGTATTAATTCTTGATGAACCAATTTCGGCATTAGATGTTTCGCTTCAAATCCAAATTGTGCACTTGCTGCAAAAAATTCAAAAGGAACAAGGTTATACATATTTATTTATCGCGCACGATTTACCGATGGTTCACTATTTATGTGAAAAAGTAGCTGTCTTATACAAAGGAGAACTTGTTGAATTTGGAAATACGGACGAAGTATTCCGTAATCCACAACATTCTTATACAAAAACACTATTGGCATCAACATCAAAAATTTCAGGTTAAAGGAGAATGTAGGATGAAGAAGTTTTTACTGTTTGTCATTATGACTGTTTTAGCAATTACTTCTGTCGCTTGCGGTAAGAAAGAGACGCAAAAGGCGAGTGCTGGTAAGGGAGAAGGAGATCGATTAGTAACGAATATTGGTAGCGATCCATATACACTTGATTCCGCTATTGCGACAGATAGTACTTCAGGTTATGTAATTGGACATTTATTCTCAAGCTTATATACGCAAGATAGTGATGGAAAATATCAAAATGAATTAGCAGAGAAAGAAGAAGTAAATGCTAATGGAACTGAGTATACAATTCATTTAAAGAAAGATATTAAATGGTCAGATGGTTCTCCTATTACAGCAAATGATTTTGAATTTGCATGGAAGCGATTATTAAATCCGAAAACGGGTTCTATGAATGCGACAGAAATGTATTTTATTAAAGGGGCAGAGGCATACAATACTGGAAAAGGTGAAGAAGGACAAGTTGGTATTCAAGTTGTTGATCCTCAAACATTAAAGGTAACACTTGAGCACCCAGTGTCTTCCATTAAACAAAAATTAGCAAGCTCATTATTCATTCCATTATCAAAAAAATCAATTGATGATAATAATAAATTAAAAACAGATCCAAAAGAGTTAATTACGAACGGACCATTCACATTAAAAGAATGGAAGCATAATCAGGCTATTACGGTACAAAAAAATAAAGAATACTATGATAAAAAGGTAACATTAAAAGAAATTGAGTTTCGTATTATTCCAGATTCTAAAACAGCGTACCAATTATACAAATCAAAAGAATTAGATTTACTAAGTAGTTTACCGCAAGAAATGATTGAGAAAGAAAAAGGAAATAAAGAATATAAACGTGTTGCAGGATTTTCATCTTATATTTATTCGTTTAACGTAGAAAAAGAGCCGTTCACAAATGCGAAAGTACGTAAAGCATTCTCATTAGCAGTTGATCGTAAGTTTATTGTTGAAAAACTGTATAAAAACAATGCACAAGAAGCAAATGCATTCGTTCCAGAAGGAGCAAAAACACAAAGTGGGCGTGATTTCCGTAAAGAAAAAGGTGGTTACGTTAAATTTGATCCAGCAGAAGCGAAAAAATTATTAGAAGAAGGTATGAAAGAACAAGGCTGGTCTACATTACCTGAAGTAACATTAAAATTCACTACAGATACACAACATAAAAAAGTAGCAGAAGCAATGCAAGAAATGTTTAAGAAAAATCTTGGCGTAGATATTAAATTAGAAAATAAAGAGTGGAAGAGTTACATCGACACATATAAGCAAAGTGATTTCCAATTAGCTTATATGGGATGGGGCGGTTCTCTATTAGACCCAATTACTAAATTAGATTTATATGCAGGTGATGGTCCAAACAATTATGCAAAATGGCATAATAAAGAATTTGATGCTTTAGTGAAGAAAGCAGAAGTAGAACAAAATGAAGATAAGCGTTTTGATTTATTGCATAAAGCGGAAGATATTATGTTTACAGATTCACCATTAATTCCAATTATATTCCCGTCGGATTCCTATTTACAAAAACAAACGGTATCTGGACTTCAATATTATGTTGGATCTAAACCAGATTTAAGATATGCAAAAATAAAGAAGTAGGCAACCGCCTACTTCTTTATTTTATTTCTCTTTTATATTCTTTTTTCGTTCCATCAGAGAAGACAACTTCTAAATCGAATTTTTGATAGTCTTTATCAAGTTTGAACACGTTCACTACTTGATCGATTACTTCTTGGTCAGGAGTATCTTTATCAAATTTTAATTCTTGTAGAAGTGGGCTTAATTTTGTGATAGCCTCGTCTCCTGTTAATTTTACATCTGCTTTATGATCTTCAATTTTTGCTTCCATTTTCTTGTCAGCTGCTACATTTTTATAGTCTGCTTCGTAGTCTTTCTTTGTATCTTGGTAGTCTGCCTTTAAATCGAATTCATTGAAGTTTAGTTTTAAATCTGCAGGAGCCTCATTTTTTGCTTCTTCAGTCGTCTTTTTATTAGAAGTTGTGTCTTCTTTGGCAGGAGCTTTACATCCTGTTAATGCAGGTACTAGCATAAGAGCTAATAAAACTGATAGTAGAATTCTCATTATAAATTCCTCCTTATGTAAATTCGTTCTATACAAGTTTTTCCCAAAAACATGTAATTATGTATGTGTTGAAAATAAATTATTATCCTGCAGTCACAAGGACTAATCCGCAATTTAAATCAAAAACGATTTGTATGTATATGGTAAATTGAAGTTGTGAGGGAGGGGCTAAAATGCATGAAGAATATAAAGAGATAATAAAAAAATCAATTGAATATATAGAGAATCACTTACATGAGGAGCTTACAACAGAAAGAGTGGCATCCCACAGTGCAGTATCGATGTACCATTTTCATCGCATCTTTCAAAGATATGTTGGGATGAGTGTAACAGATTATATTCGAAAGAGAAGGTTAACTCATGCTGCGCAAGTTTTAGTGTCAACGGAGAGAGCTGTTATTGATATTGCAGTGCAATACGGTTTTTCCTCACAAGAGGCATTTACGAGAGCTTTTAAAAGAATGTTTCAATTGCCACCAAAGAAATATCGAAAGTACTTTCAGTCATTTTATATAGAAAGAGAGGGTGTTTCAATGCAAAAAGGTATACCGAAAGGATGGATCTTAAGTGGAAGTCATCCTGCTGAATATGAGATGGGTTTAGATTATGAAGTTGTCCATCAAGGAAAAGTATCTGCATACATAAAAGCAAAAGAGAATGTTACGCATGGAGGATTTTCAACATTAATGCAAATGTTCCGAGCGGATAAATATGTAGGGAAGAGATTACGTTTTACAGCATTTATTAAGAGTGAAAATGTAAGAGATTGGGCAGGATTGTGGATGCGAGTAGATGGAAAAGATACAGAACCGCTCGCTATGGATAATATGCAAAATCGCCCCATTAAAAATACGAATAACTGGCAATCGTACTCGGTTGTATTAGATATAAAAGAAGAAGCACTTGGTATTGCATTTGGTGTTTTATTATCAGGAGAAGGTTGTGTGTGGCTAGATAGTATTCGATTTGATGAAGTAGATGAAAAAATCCCTTCAACAGATTTGGCAGAGAACTTTTATGAAACACTTTTAGAAGATCCGGTGAATCTACAGTTTGAAGAAGTAGAAAAATAAAAACAAGGAGAAAAGATATGCTCAAATATGTAAAACTAATAAGTATTAGTTTAGTAATATCGTCTTGTATTATGGGAATTAATTATTTAGTTAGCTATCTTTGGTCAGGGCATATACCTTCTTTGACGTGGAGAACATATTTGATGTTTGTGTTTATATTTATGATGAGTTTTGGTTCAATGCAAAAAGAAGGAAAAGAGGATTATTGACAATAGTCTTTTTCGCCTTTCTTTCATTAACACAAATGGTTGTAACTGTGCCACATGAAATGCTTTCTAAAACATATCAAACAATTAGTGAATTATTTCCTGCAACATATGCAGCGAATGGCTATTATACAATAATATTTGGAGGAGTTAGTTTAGAGAGAAATATTATTTCATTATTAGTTATTGTATTGGTTACACAATCAGTAGCAGTGATGACTTTAGCTATAAAAGGAATGGTAAAGGGAAGAAGAAGCTCTGTAGTTAAAGAAGTATAAAATAAAAAGGTATCCTCGGTGGGATACCTTTTTATTAGCACTTATTATTTTGTAACTTCTGTCCACTTGTAGTTAAACTCACCACCGAAGTCAGTTGTTACAAGTCCTTTAATGAAAGAGCGTTGTAAGTAAGAACGGCCTTGTTGGTATAAAGGAGCGACAGCGCCGTCTTGTAATAGAATTTTTTCAGCTTGCTTCATTGCTTCAAAGCGTGCTTTTTCATCGCCAGCTAAATCTGTTTTCACTTTATGAATTAGCTCATCGTACTCTTTGTTAGAGTATTTATCGAAGTTATAAGCACTATCTGTTGTAAATAAATCTAAGAATGTAATTGGATCAGCGAAGTCAGGGCCCCAGCCGTCAATACCAATTTCATAGTCACCACTTAATAGTAGTTTTAGCTGTTGTTTACGTGGTTGTGGTTTTAAATTCACTGTTAATCCATCTAGGTTCTTTTCTAATTCACCTTTTAAATATTCACCAGTCTTTTTAGCTAAAGCATTGTCACTTGTTAATAGTTCGATTGTTACTTTGTCAGTACCAAGTTCTTGTTTTGCTTTTTTCCAGTTTTCTTTCGCTGTTTTCACATCATCCTTGACTAGATTTCCATTTTCTTTACGGAAGTCATTGCCTTCTGGGCTCTTTGCAAATTTCGCAGGAACCATTCCTTCAGCTGGAACAGCGCCGTTATTTAAGATTGTTTCTACGTAAGCTTTTTTATTCATTGCGCCGTTAATAGCAAGGCGTGCATGTTGATTTTTTAATGTTTCATTTTTCTGATTTAATCGTAAGAATTGAATACCGACTTCAGCGCGTTCTTTGAAGTTTGGATCGCTCTTATATTTATCAACAAACTCTGCAGTTAAAGCAACACGATCAATTTGTCCTGAATCATATAAGTTCACTTCTGTAGACTTATCTTTAACGACATTGAAGTTGATTTCTTCTAATTTTACAGTTTTAGCATCCCAATAGTTAGGATTTTTCTTCAATTGGAAGCTTTGTTCATGTTTCCAGTTATCTAATGTGAAAGCACCGTTATAAATTAAATGATTTGTTTCTAAACCATATTTATCGCCTTGAGACTTTAAGTACTCTTCATTAATTGGTAAGAATGTTGAGAATGTAGTTAAGCTTAAGAAGTAGGGAACAGGACGGTCTAGTTGTACTTCTAACGTTTTATCATCAACAGCTTTGACCCCTAGTTGATCAATTGGCAATTGTTTTTGGTTTATTTGTTTCGCATTCTTTATATCGAAGAATAAGAATGCGTATTCAGCTGCTGTATCAGGATTTACGGCACGTTGCCAAGCGAAGGCAAAGTCCTTTGCTGTAACAGGAGTACCGTTTGACCATTTTGAATCACGGAGATGGAATGTATATTTTGTTTTATCGGGACTAATGTCAACCGACTCAGCGACACCAGGAACCGGTTTATTATCTTCTCCCATTGCATATAGCCCTTCAAAAACATTACGCATTACGTTCATGGATTCCCCATCCGTTGCTTTTGCAACATCCATTGTTGGAATTTCTGAAGCGAATGATAAGTTAATTGCCTGTTTATCAGGTGCTTTATCGTTTGCTTTCGCTCCGCTTGCATTATCTTTATTTCCCCCGCAAGCAGTTAGTAATAGACTTGCCCCTAAAACAGATGCAACAACAGGTACAACTTTTTTCTTCATTGTTCGTTCCTCCCTAAATGTGTTGTTCGTAACGTCATAATGTCATAATGTCCGTGTCTTGAAGTAGCTATAGAAGGAGATAAAACCTATTATAAATATTTGTTTATAGGTAATCAGGTGTTCTATATGTATATACATGTTGAACTATAATCTATCGTTATATGTTTCAACGTAGTAGACATTATATTTTGATGGTGAAATATTTTGTTTCTTTGATTATTTAGAATATTAACACTGAAAAGAACTATATGTCAATAATAAAAATAGATTGTTAATTTCTCAGAATAATATATTAAAAAAGCAGATTCTCATGTGTGAGAGAACCTATTTTTAATATATTTTGCTAAAAAAACAATTGGTGTGGGCTAATAATAAGTGGGGATGAAGAAACCCCAACTTATTAAAGTTTCACTTTATTTTTCAATTTTTGCCCACTTGAAGTTTAATTGACCTGCAAAGTCTACTTGCACAATTCCTTTCACATAAGAACGTTCTAAATAAGATTCGCCTTTTTGGTAAAGAGGAGCGATAACAGAGTCTTTAAATAATATTTTCTCGGATGCTAGTAATGCTTCCCAGCGAGCTTTTTCATCACCAGCTAAAGTTGTTTTCACTTTTGCTATTGTTTCATCGAATTCCTTATTAGAGTAATGATCTAAGTTATAAGGGTTATTCGTTGTAAATAGCTCAAGGAATGTAATTGGATCCGCAAAGTCAGGGCTCCAGCCATCAATTCCGATTTCGTAGTCACCTTTTAATAAAAGCGAAACTTGTTGCTTACGCGGCTGAGGTTTTATATTTACTGTTAATCCATCTAGATTCTTTTCTAGTTGTCCTTTTAAGAATTCACCAGTTTTCTTATCAAGGTCAGCATCACTCGTTAATAATTCTAATGTTATCTTTTCAGAACCAAGCTCTTGTTTAGCTTTTTTCCATAACTCTTGTGCAGATTTTGTATCAACTTTTGTTAAATCGCCGTTTGCAGTACGGAAGTCTTTTCCTTCAGGTCCTTTTGCAAAGTTTTTTGGAACGAGACCAAATGTTGGTGTAGAGCCATCATTTAATAACGTATTTACAACGGATTTTCTATCAATTGTTTGATCAATTGCTTGGCGTGCAGAAACGTTTTGAAGTACTTTGTTTTGTTGATTCATACGTAAAAATTGTACGCCTACGTTTGGACGTTCTTTAAAGTTAGCATCCTTTTTATATTTATCGACGAAGTCAGATGTTAGTTTTATACGATCTAATTGTTTTGACTCGAATAAATTTACTTCTGTTGATTTTTCTTTTACGACATTAAAATTGATTTCTTCTAGTTTGACAGTATCTTTATCCCAATAGGTAGGGTTCTTCTTAAATTTAAAGCTTTGTTCGTGCTTCCAATCGCTTAGTGTAAAAGCTCCATTGTACAAGATTGTATTATCTTCTAAAGCATACTTATCACCTTGTACTTTAAAGAATTCCTCATTAATTGGTAGAAATGTTGGGAACGCTGTTAAGCTAATAAAATAAGGAACAGGACGCTCTAATTCTACCTCAAACGTATGGTCATCAACTGCTTTTACACCAAGTTGGTCGGCTGGAAGTTCTTTGTTGTTAATTTTTGTTGCGTTTTTAATATCAAAGAATAAAAATGCATATTCAGAGGCTGTTGCTGGATCTACGGCACGTTGCCAAGCGAACACAAAATCTTTAGCTGTAACAGGAGTGCCGTTTGACCATTTTGAATCTCGCAAATGGAATGTGTATTTCGTTTTATCGCCACTTACTTCATGAGATTTTGCAACACCAGGAACAGGTTTGTTACCTTCACCAAGATTATACAAACCTTCAAATACGTTTCTCATTACTTGACCAGAATCAGTATCTGTAGCACGAGCCGTATCCATTGTTCGTATTTCAGTAGGTGAAGATAAGTTTAAAACCTGTTTACTAGGTGCCTCGTCTTTTGCATTTGCTCCGCTTGCTTCGTTTTTATAACTACCGCAACCAGTTAATAAAATACTTACTCCTACAACTGATGCAATACCGGGTACAAACTTCTTTTTCATTTGATTTTCCTCCTAAATAATTAAGTTTGGATGATGATGAGGGAAATGAAAAATAAAAAATCCCTCTTTTCATATTGAGAAAGAGGGATTTTTACGTACAAGTTATGCACCCGTATATAAACGAAGTCCCTCATTCTATCTTTCAAGCATAAAGCTTGCAGGAAGTGGCACAGTATTCAAAATGAACCTGTTGCCGAGGTTTCAAAGGGCCAGTCCCTCCACCTCTCTTGATACAATGAGTAAACGAATAAATTTTATTAATTTTTGTGTTTCTTTGATAATTCAAAATCTTACACCTTGAATAATGAAGTGTCAACTAAATGAAATATAGTTTAAATTTTCAGTTTTCTTAAATAGAAAAACCACTGCATATGGCAGTGGTTTTTCTACTAGAAGTTAAAGTTATCTGGATCTGGACCAACGCGACGATCTTCATTTAAAGCTTGAATTGCTTTCATATCATCAGCACTTAATTCAAAGTCGAAGATGTTTGCATTTTCAATAATGCGATGTTCTTTAATTGATTTGGGAATTGTTACAACTTCGTTTTGTAAATCCCAACGTAAAATAATTTGCGCAGTTGATTTATTATATTTTGTCGCAATTTCTTGTAACGTTGGATTATCTAGTAGTTGTCCTTGCATTAATGGTGACCAAGCTTCAAGCTGGATATTATGTTCTTTACAGAATGCATGTAACTCTTCTTGTGCTAAACGTGGGTGGTATTCCACTTGGTTGACCATTGGCTTAATTTCAGCAATTTCAAATACGTCTTGTAAGTGGTGAATGTGGAAATTACTCACACCGATAGCGCGAACACGGCCATCTTTATAAAGTGTTTCTAATGCTTTCCATGATTCAGTATATTTCCCTTTTACAGGCCAATGTACTAAATATAAATCTAAATATTCTAGACCTAATTTCTCTAATGTAGTTTCAAATGCTTGAAGCGTTGTTTCATATCCTTGATCGCTATTCCATACTTTTGAGGTAATAAATAATTCTTCACGTGAAACACCGGATTCACGAATCGCTTGCCCAACGCCTTCTTCATTTTGATAGATTGCTGCAGTATCGATGCTGCGGTAGCCATTTTTAATTGCTGCTTTTACAGAATCAATTACTTCTGAACCATCTTCTACTTTAAAAACACCTAAACCAAACCAAGGCATTTTTACACCGTTATGTAATGTTGTATAGTCTTTTAAATTTGTTAAAATCATATTATTTCCCCCTAGCTTTTTTGTTTGTTGCTTCTACTGCTTTTTGAATTGCCTCTGAAAAATTATATTCGTATAAAGTTTTGAGACCTTCAGCTGTGGAACCACCTGGCGTTGTTACTTGTTCGCGAAGGTTAGCTGGATTTTGCGTTTGTTCAAGCATAGAAGCAGAGCCAGAAATCATTTGAATGACAAGATGTTTTGCGGTTTCTTCATCAACTCCATAACTTTTTGTTGCTTCAATTAAGCTTTCAGCAAAGTAATAAAGGAAGGCTGGTGCACTTCCAGTAACTGCAGTAAGCTGATGAACTTCTTCCTCAGTACAAAGTTGCGAAGTACCAATACCTTTTAAAAGTAGTTGCAGGGTTTCTTGATGTATCTCGTTTACTGATTGTCCCATTGTATATAAGGAGATAGACTTTCCAATTTCAGCAGCTGTATTAGGCATAATCCAAGCAACAGGCGTGCCTTTTGGGAGTCTAGCTTCTAAATAAGATGGTCCAATGCCAGCTGCTACTGTTACGACTAGTTGATTTGATATTAACGGAGATAGCTCAGCTAATAACTCTTCATGAGCCGAAGGTGGCATTGCTAAAACAACCGTATCAACAGATGTAACATGCTGTTTCCAATCTGTTGTAGTAGACACATTATATTGATGTTGTAACTGTTTTAGCTTTTCTATGTTGCTTCGGTTAGAGACGATAATTTCTTCGATGTACTCTTTGCTTGTTTTAAGTAATCCGGAAAATATAGCTTCTGCCATACGACCGGCACCAATAAATAAAATTCGATGTTTAGTTAGCATATCCTTTATTCCTTTCTAGTAGAGATATGTTATAAAAACGATATCATCTTTAAGAGAATTTTGTAAAAAGAAAAGACTTACCGTAGATGGAATGGATAATGAGAAGGAGGAAATTCATGCTAATATTAGCTATTATTAATCTCTTTATATGTGTAGCTGGTTTGCTAGAGTGGAAGAGCAATTATAAGGGGCAAGAACATACAAATAATTATATCTAGAAAATAATTAGAATTAAAAAACCCCTGAAGTACATATGCTTCAGGGGTTTACTAATAGAATATAAGATTATGCTTTTGTCATACCAAGTAATACAGCGCCGCCGATAATTAAAACACTACCTAGTGCAATAAAGATCAATTGACGTTTTGTTTTCTTTTCACCTAAGAATACAATCGCACCGAATGTTGAGATAACGATTCCAGTTTGAGATAATGGGAAGCTTGTTGCTACTCCAACACGTGGTAATGAAAGAAGTAAGAATAAGTTTCCAGTTCCCCATAGTAAACCAGACAAAGCATTACGGATTGCATATTTGTTAAATGGTTTATGTTTAGACGTCAGTACAACCGCACCAACAAACATACCAACTGCTTGTGGTAAAATAGCAGACCAACCATCGATATTATACCAACGAATAATAATTACATATACAAGATAGCCGAAAGTAGAAACAATTAAAGTAAGAAGTCCTTTTTTCAATTGTCCAGGTGGCTGAGCATTTTCTTTATCATCTAATGATGTGAATACAACACCAACTACGATTAATAGGATTGCAATCGTTCCCAGAATGATCGTTGTAGTAGTAGTCCACTCACGGAAAGCGATAACCCCAAAGATAGAAGTTGCAACAAGTTGCATACCAGTAGAAATCGTTACAGTAGTTGAAACACCTAGTTTTTCAACTGTTTTTAATTGGTTTACTTGTCCTAAAGCCCAGAATAAACCTGAAATAAAACCAACAATTAAGATTGTCATTGTTAAAGCTGGTTGAGTAAATACATACATAATTGTTGCGAAGAATAGAGCACCGATTGTCATACCTACCGTTTGGCTATATGCACCACCGCCCATTTTTACGCTTACTAATAAGATGTTTCCCCATGCAATTGCAGGAAGAAGCGCTAATAAAATGTCCATTACAAGACTCCCTTCGGTTTGCTATACCAATATAGTTACATATCGTTCTAACGATCGGTAATGCCCCACTAATAGAGTAGAAGATTACCGATCGCTAAAACAGGATGAAGAATTCACGATATAAATGCGTTTTCATTTCTTCATTTTTTGAAACACCTTCATATAATAACAGGAAATTGCCTATTTTAGAAAGTGAATTCAAATAAAATGTATATTTTAATAAGAGGTAAAATTCAGTTATTTCCCGGTGGTATATTTTATTTCCTAAGAAATAAAGAAGCAGCTTCGAAAAAAGCTGCTTTAAGAGTTAGTAATTCTTTTATTAATAAGTTGAATACATAGTAGAAATACGAGTGACATACCGATAGTAATAACTACAAGTGTCCATGCGAGTTGCATATTACTTGCATCAATAGCCATGTAAATTGCAGTTGGGATTGTCTGTGTTTTACCAGGAATGTTCCCGGCAAACATAAGTGTAGCACCAAATTCACCGAGCGCGCGGACAAAGCTCAAAATCATCCCGCTTAGTAAGGCAGGAAATGCGAGCGGAAGTGTAACGTGCAGAAAAACTTGATATTCACTTGCGCCAAGGTCACGAGCACTTTCTTCAATTTGTACATTTGCGATAGAAAATCCCGTTTTCGCTGATTGGTACATAAGCGGAAATGCAACAACTGTAGAAGCAATGATCGCAGCAGTAGATGTGAACATAATAGACTGCTGAAATAATGATTCAACCCACTTTCCGATCGGGCTGTTGTTTCCAAAGATGATAATGAGAAAGAAGCCGATAACAGTTGGTGGAAGTACCATTGGTAATAAAAATATGGTTTCTAATAGTACTTTATATCGCCATGAGGAGCGAGCTAGTGCTCGCCCGACAATTGTCCCTAAAATTGTAACGAGAATAGTGGCGCATGCAGCTACTCTTAAAGATAGAAAGACAGGCGATAAAATAGCATCAATGCTCATAGTAATTACGACAGGACTGTAAATCCATATTTTTTAAAGATAGATTGTGCATCTTTTGACTGCAAATACTCATAAAATGAAGTCGCCTCTTTCTTATGTTTAGATTCCTTTATAACACCTAAAGGATAGTGGATTGGCTCATGAGAAGTAGCTGCTGCTGTCTCACCAATCTTTACTTTATCCGAAATGAGAGCATCTGTTTTGTATACGATACCAGCATCGACATTCCCTGTTTCTACATATGTTAACACTTGGCGAACATCTTTTGTAAATACGACTTTATTTTGAACATCATTCCAAAGGTTTTCGTGTGTTAGAGAAGCCTTTGCATATTTGCCAGCAGGTACAGATTCAGGTGTACCAAGTGCAATTTTTTTGATTTTCTCATCTTTTAAATCTTGAAATTTTGTAAGAGAACTATCTTTAGGGATGACTAGAACTAGTTCATTTCCAAGAAGATTTTTCCCCTCTTTTTCATTAATGAATCCTTTTTTTACAAGGGTTTGGAATTTATCTTCTGCTGCTGAGAAGAATAAATCAGCAGGTGCACCTTGTTCAATTTGTTGTTGAAGTGCTCCAGAAGCACCGAAGTTAAAAGAAAGTTTGATATTTGGCTCTTTTTCTTTATATTGTTTTTCGATTTCTTTTAATGCATCTTGTAAGCTTGCAGCAGCTGAGATAGTCAGTTCAACTGTTTTATCCTCTTTAGCAGCTGACTTTGTATGCTTTTCCCAACTTGTACAAGCAGCGCTAAATATAAGAAGGAAAGAAAGTATAAGTGCCCCGATGGAACGTAATATAAATTTATTCATAAAAAAATCCCCTTTCATTTTGACACATCTAATTATAACTAAATATAACTAAATATAACTAGTTATAATTGAATGTAATTTGAACATATGTCTATTTTTAAAAAATAGGAGAAATATTCTTTTCTTTGTTACAATGAAAGAAGAAAGTGAGGAATCGTCTATGGATCATCATTCCTACACAACGGAAGAAGTAGCAAAGCGATTAAAAGTATCAAAATTAACTGTATACGACTTAATTAAAAAAGGAGAACTTCCTTCTTATAGAGTTGGTAGACAGATGCGCATTGATGCAGCAGATTTAGATCAATATATAAAGCAAATGAAAACAGGGAAAGTACAAGTTAATCCTGTGAAAAACGATGGTAGTAGTATCTTGAACACGTGTATTATTAGTGGTCAAGAACTAACGTTAGATATGTTAGCTAAACGTATAGAAAATCGTTTGCCAAGTTCTAATGTTTTAAGAGCGTATCAAGGTAGCTTAACGAGTTTAGTGAAAATGTATCAAGGAGAAGGAAGTATCGTTAGTTTGCATTTGTTTGATGGTGAAACGGGTACATATAATATTCCTTACGTAAAACGTATTTTAGTAGGACAGCCATGTCTTATGATTAATTTATTGTCCAGAAATGTAGGGTTTTATGTTCAAAAAGGAAATCCGAAGAAAATAAAGACATGGGCTGACATATCCGGGTCCACTATAAAGTTTGTGAATCGAGAAAAGGGTTCTGGTATTAGAGTGTTAGTGGATGAACAATTACGAATCCTAAAATTAAATAAAGCTGATATTAGTGGATATGAATGGGAAGAATCGAATCATCTTGGTGTTGCCACGCAAGTTGCAAATGGAAAAGCTGATGTAGGAGTAGGTTCAGAAAAGTTTTCGCAAATTGTAAATGTGGACTTTATTCCAATCATGAAAGAACAGTATGATTTAGTAATTTTGAAGAATAAAGAAAATGAAGAGCTGATTGAAGTTGTGAAAGACATTCTGCAATCGGAAGAATTTCATAATGAATTAAATGCGATTGGCGGATATGATATTACGAAAACAGGTCAAATTGTATATGAAATAAAGTGAAACTTTAATCAGTGTGGGGGTTCTTCATCCCCCACTGATTATTAGCCTTCACCAATCGGACTTTTATGGGCAGCCCGACCCCCACCTAATTTCTTTGCTTTCGCTGAATTTTGAGGTGGGGGTCTTACTGCCCATTAAAGCGGGACAAACTAAAAAGCTGCTTGTCTATAAGACGAGCAGCTTTTTCTATATATAAAGGGGTTTGGGGAAACAAAGTGTTAAATAAGACCTTGAGCAAGTGTATAAATGAAAGCCGTAAGAAGAGTAGCTCCACTTGCAAGTCCGATAAAGTCTGATTTGTTGAAAGTAATGTTGTTCATTATAATCTCTCCTTATTTGTTTAATGTAGTTGCAACAGCTTTTGCATCGACAAGTGCGGATAGCACCATGCCCATTGTATTTAAAAATTTATTTGATTTCATATTGTTCATCATGCGTATCCGCTCCTTTTCGAATAGTTGTTGCCCTGCTTATGTCTTAATTATAGGGAATATGGATACTTCCAACTATCGAATTAGCTTACGAAAGACTTACACTTTTGTAAGAAAAAAAGACATTCATGTAAGAATGTCTTTCACAGCATATTGATATGATGATGGTCTTCAATAGTTTTTAAAAAACTACGCATTGAATTCGTCATATAGCTATCTTTACGGCGTATGAAAACCGTTGAAATACTGCCGTATTTTTCAGGAATTGCATGACAATGTACCTTACCTGCTTTAGAAAGATGATGGACAGCAGACTGTGGTACGAGTGTAATTCCGAGACCGAGTGCAACACTGTTTAATATTGTCTCTAATATATTGAATTCCATAATTCTTTTTGGTAGCAAACCTTCGTCTTTAAGCCAACGTTCTAGTTTGGAGCGGTATCCACATCCTTGGTTAAAAACGAGTAGAGGCGTTGTTGTAAATTCTTCTATATGAAAGGCTTTATTTTGTGTTATAAGCATTAATTTCTCTGTACTAACATCGTATTGTTCGATTAGTGGATGTTTAATAGGACCTGATATAAAGGCGCCATCTAATTGATGATCAAGTACTTCTCTAATTAATTCTTCTGTTAGACCCGCTTGTAATGATAAATCGACATTCGGATAGCTTTTATAGTAAGAAGATAAAATGGTAGGCAGTGTACTTACTGTTTCGACTGTACCGATTTTTAATATACCAGAAGGTGTTTCGCTATCTAAAAATACTTGTTTTAGTTCGTCGACATCTTGCAAAATTTTACTAACATAAACGAGCATTTTTCTTCCTTCAGCTGTTAAAGTCATTCCTCGTTTATGGCGGTAAAAGAGTGGGGTTTTTAATTCGTTTTCTAGTTGTTTAATACGTGCAGTTACATTTGATTGTACATAATTTAATTCCTTTGCTGCGCTACTTACACTACCCTGATCGGCAACGCTTTTAAAGATTTGTAAGTCTCTTAATTCCATTTTGTAATCCCCCTTGATGTTAACTATCATTATAAATGATAGTTAACATCATTTTGAATCATTTTACGTGATATATTTTTTCTTTTACAATTCTCTTTGTGCAAATAGAAAGAAACGGGGGATTGCGGTGAGAAGAGGTCAAATGATAATAGGGGCTTTGGCGTGTTTAATTGCGAGTATGTCATGGGGAGCGATGTTTCCAGTTGCTGATCATGCGCTAGAATACATAGATCCATTTTATTTTTCGCTTATTCGCTATGGAGCAGTGGCGATAATGCTGATTGTATTGTTGTTAGTGAAAGAAGGAAAACAGGCATTTTGTTTAGAGGGAAGAGGAAAGTTACTCGTCTTTTTTGGAACGATGGCATTTACAGTATATAATGTCCTCATATTTTTAGGGCAAATGTTAATGGGTAAGTCGGGTGTAATGGTAGCTTCCATTATGGAAGCACTTATGCCGATGATTTCTATTTGTATTTTATGGGGATATAAGCATATAAAACCGAAGAAGTATATGATAACGAGTATGGTTATTGCTTTTGTAGGAGCTGTGTTTGTTATTACAAAAGGTGACATGAGTTTCTTTGTAACATTGAAAGATAATATGTTCCCATTAGCATTTATATTTATTGGTGTTGTAGGGTGGGTTATTTATACGATGGGTGGTCAAACTTGTAGTGATTGGTCAACATTACGTTATTCTACGTTGACGTGTGTATTCGGTACGACTGTTACAGGAATTATAACGGTAATTATTACGTCGCTTGGATATATTTCAGTTCCGAGTATGGGAACGATTTCTATTGTGAAATATGATTTGTTATTCATGATGACATTGCCAGGTATTGTAGCGCTACTTGCTTGGAACTATGGTGTGAAAATTTTATCATCCATTAATGGGATTTTATTTATTAATTTTGTACCAATTACGACTTTAGCTATTATGATGATGCAAGGGTATCAAATCACAATGTTTGATATTATAGGGACTGTACTTGTTATTGCAGCGCTTATTCGCAATAACGTTTGCCAGAGAAAAGAAGAAAATATAAATAAGAGAGTTTTACAAGAAGAACAATTACGTCAAGCTGTTTAATAGGCAAATGGAGGATTTCACATGTTAGAAAGTTTATTGTTTTTCTTCGCCGTCGGAGTTGCCTGTGAGCTTGCAGCAATTAATCGAAATGGTCGTAAAAAGATAAAACAACAAGCTGAGCTGATACAGCTTTTAAAAGAATTGAAAGAAAGAAAAAATTAAAAAGACGACCGGGCATAGACGGTCGTCTTTTTCTATATAAAGGGGAAAGGGGACACAAAGTTATACAAGCGTAGCAGCGTAAATGAAAGCAGTAAGAAGAAGAGAGCCGCTAGCTAATCCTAAAAAATCTAATTTGTTAAAAGTAATGTTATTCATAATACATTCTCCTTACTTGTTTAATGCAGAAGCAACAGCTTTTGCATCGAAAAGAGCCGATAATACCATGCCCATTGTATTTAAGAAATTGTTCGTTTTCATTTTGTTCATCATATTGATCCACTCCTTTTCGAATAATTGTTGCCCTGTTTCTGACTTAATTGTATGAAATATAGTAAGAAGTAACTATCGAATTAGCTTACAAGAAAATTACACTTTTGTAAGAATTGAAATTTAACAATTCATCCTTAATTTTATTACCAACTCCTAAAACTTAGTGTTATAATTATTATAAGAATATGATTATACTTCGGATGTTTAGAAAGGAACGAAATAAATGTATAAACCAATTACATTTTTGTTGAAATATATATTTAAAACAGCTGGGAAAGTAGAAGTACAAGGAAGAGAAAAGCTACCAGAAGGTGGACCCTATGTTGTTGCATGTACACATACAAGTTTTATGGATGTATTAATGTTAGCTACAGGGA
This sequence comes from Bacillus cereus ATCC 14579, assembly GCF_000007825.1. NCBI lineage: Bacteria > Bacillati > Bacillota > Bacilli > Caryophanales > Bacillaceae > Bacillus > Bacillus cereus. The sequence continues at coordinate 203,765 of NC_004722.1, forward strand.
TGTATCCAACTCAAATTCATTACATGGCCAAAAAAGAATTATTTGAAGGGAAATTCAAAAATTGGTTCTTTAAAAATGTAAATGCATTCCCTGTAGATCGTGCGAATCCAGGACCAAGTACACTTAAAATTCCATCACGTTTATTAAAAGAAGGAAAGGTAGTAGGGATTTTTCCGAGTGGAACAAGATCAGCGGAAGATGTTTCATTAAAAGCGGGTGCTGTGACAATTGCGATGCGTTCCAATGTTCCGTTAGTACCAGCAGCTTATGTTGGTCCATCAAGTGTAAAAGAATTAATAAAGGGGAAAAAGGCACAATTGATTTTTGGAGATCCAATTCAAATTGAGGCTGGAGAACAAATAGATCGAAAAACCGCTATGAAAATGATGACGGATCAATTAAATGAGAAGTTTGAGGAGTTAAAAGAAGCTTTGCAATCAAATCAAAAATAAGAAAAGACGACCGGGCATAGACGGTCGTCTTTTCTATTACTATTTATAATAAAGGGGAAAGGGGACACAAAGTTATACAAGCGTAGCGGCGTAAATAAAAGCAGTAAGAAGAATCGAGCCACTAGCTAGTCCTAAAAAATCTAATTTGTTAAAAGTGATGTTATTCATAATACATTCTCCTTACTTGTTTAATGTAGAAGCAACAGCTTTTGCGTCGATAAGAGCGGAAAATACCATGCCCATTGTATGTAAGAAATTGTTCGTTTTTATTTTGTTCATCATATTAATCCGCTCCTTTTCAAATAGTTGTTACCTTGTTTCTGACTTAATTGTATGAAATGTTGCGGAAAGTCACTATCGAATTAGCTTACAGAAAAATTACACTTTTGTAAGAGAAACGAATGAAGGTGTAATGATAAGAAGATTTGACATATGTTCATGAGATTCATTAAGTTAAAGGTAGAGGTGAGTGTATGGCTAATATTAAAGATATTGCAAAGATGGCGGGAGTTTCAGTTACGACTGTTTCGAGAGTGTTGAATGATCACCCATATGTAAGTGAAGAAAAAAGAAAAGCGGTTATAGAGATAGTTGAGAAATTGAATTACTCGCAAAACGCAAATGCTGTTCATTTATCAAAAGGAAAAACGAATATTGTTGGTGTGATTTTACCGTATATTAATCATCCGTGTTTTGATGCGATGGTGAGCGGAATGATGGAGACTGCGTTAGCGCATAATTACAGGGTGCTACTTTGCCAAACGAATTATAATAAAAAAGAAGAAATGAAAAGTTTACATATGTTAAAAACAAAACAATTGGATGGTCTTATTATTTGTTCACGTGCAAATGATTGGGAAACGATAGAACCGTATGCTTCTTACGGCGCAATAATTGCTTGTGAAGACAATGATATTTCAAACATCTCAAGTGTATATACGAATCATTCAGCGGCCTTTCAATTAGGAATGGATTATTTGATTGAGAAAGGTTATAAAAAAATTGGTTATTGTACGGGAAGAAAATTAGGGCCGAGTAGTCAAAAGCGTTTTGATGTTTATAAACAGCAATTGCAATCTATAGACGAAGAGGTTAATGAAGAATGGATTTTTACAGAATGTTTTACACTAGAAGATGGTGTAAAAGTGGCTCATAAGTTAAAAGAGATGCAGGATCTTCCTGAAGCATTAATAGTAGCAGGTGATGAAGTTGCGATTGGGGTTATGACAGAGGTTGAAAAATTAGGGATTCAAGTTCCTGAGGATTTAGCGATTATTGGCTTTGATAATCAACCTATCTCGCAAGTGTTACAATTGACAACTATTGATCAAAATTTAAAGGAGATAGGGAAAACTGCTTTTGAAATGTTGCATAGAAAAGTGAATGACGAGAGTTCTGAACAAGAAAAGCTGGAAATTCCATACGAACTTGTGGAACGCTCTACAGTTTAATCGTAATCCGTTATGTGTATAATCGCATAACGGATTATTTTTTTGAAATATCTTTGACAGGAAACGCGTTTCATACTTTATAAAGGAGTTAAACCGGTCTGTAATAATCCATGGATTCTTTTCAAGTGTTAATGCAGTGAATAGAATTTGGAGGAATATGCATGAATGAACTTTTATCGAGTATGAAAAAGTATGTAGATGATGATGAAAAGATTCTGGCTTTTGTGGTAGGGATATTTGAGAAGGATAATTTTATATTATCGTATCAACATGGGGTTTTTGTTGCCACTACTAGACGTCTCCTTTTTTACGGGAAATTTCCGTACTATTCTTCAACATTTAAAGAGTATTCATATTTGTATATAGATAGCATAGATTTTCATCCGTATTTTGAATTTACTTGTAGTCATGAAACCATTCGCGCTAAGTATATTCAGAAAGGGAATGTGGAGCGATTTGTCCGTGCAGTTAGAGCAAATATGAATAATTAATCAACCCTCTGTTTAAACATAATATTTCAATTTTCAAGAGGGAAAATGCGGAATAAAAACCACTTCTAAACCTCTAGGAGATAGTGATACAATGTCAAATGGGGGGAGGGTATGAACTATGGTTAATCAACGTATAAAGGAAATAACACTAATTACAATTGGTTCATTATTATTCGCAATTGGTATTAATTACTTTGCAATTCCAAACCGTTTATCGGAAGGTGGAATTATTGGTTTAACGGTTGTTACGTACTACTTATTTGATTGGTCACCAGGAATTGTGAACTTTGCTATAAATGCAATTTTACTAGCTGTTGGTTATAAATTTTTTGATAAGAAAACAATGATTTATACAATTTTAGGGATTGTAGAAACATCTTTGTTTTTATACGTTACAGAACATATTGAGTATCATGTAAATAGTGATACATTATTAGCAGCTTTATTTGCTGGTTTATTTGTGGGAATTGGATTAGGTTGTATGTTCAAAGCCGGAGGTACATCGGGAGGATCAGCAATCTTAGCTCAGTTAGCAAATCAATATTTAGGTTGGAGTGTAGGTAAAGGCGTACTAATTATTGATATTGTTGTAATTGCTGGTTCTGTATTTATAATAGGGCAAGAAAAGGCGATGTATACACTTGTGGCTGTGTTCATTGGAGCGAAGGTGATTGATTTCATTGTAGAAGGAATGGACACAAAAACGGCTGTTACGATTATTTCGAATCAACCAGATTTAATTCGTGAAGCTATTACGAAAAATATGACACGCGGTGTTACTGTATTAGAAGGGCGCGGCGGATATACTGGTAAAAATAAAGAAGTTTTATATGTTGTTATTAATAAACAAGAGCTTGTTAAGTTAAAACAAGTTATTAGCCGGGTAGATGAAGATGCTTTCGTTGTTATACATGATGTACGTGATGTACTTGGCGGTGGCTTTAAAGCAAGCTAAAAGGTGAACGAGTAAATTCGTTCACCTTTTTTAATTCTTACAAAAATGTAAGTGTAATGTAATGAGATTCAATAGTAGATTTTATTCCCCCTTTTTAAAATGGATGTATATATATCCTGCAGAGGAGGAATGTTTATTATGAAGAAAAAAATGATCACTACTATAATAGCGATGATAGTGATAGTAGTAATGTTACTGCCTACGAAACTTGGACCAGTTATCGATAAATATAATCCATTTTATAAGACGAAAGAATACTATACGGTTGTGAATACAATTGGTCAGCATATTGGTGATGAGTGGTATGAATATGAATTTATTGCATTCGATGAACGTGGTAGAGAGCAGAAAATAAAGAAAACGGTTAAGCATATGTTAAAGAGAGATGAAGCATTAAAGGTTTTTGCAAAAGGACGTTACGGTGAATCGATTGAAGAGATTGAGGTTGCAAATATTCCTATAAATGCGAAGAGCAAACTTTTAACGATGAGATAGTGAAATATACCCCCGGCTATTTTTTGTCGAAAATAAAAATACTGGGTAAGGGTATTTTTGAGATTAACAAAAAAGCCTTAGTCCATATAGACTAAGGCTTTTTTATTATATAAAGGGGAAGGGGGTACATTGTAGTAGCATGGGTGAAAGGTATAAGAAGAGTAGCTACTAGCAATGTAATTTGGTTATGTGAGTGTTCTTCTTATTTGGCTTACTTTCTAACTTTATTGTACGAAATATAAGTAAGGGGAACTATCGAATTACATTACACATAACTTACAAACATGTAAGCCTTCTGTAATGTAATTCGATAGTTAAAAGATAGTAATTTTCATATAGTGTAACTAGAAAGTCTCAATGTATTACTTTCTGTTTGTAATGAAGAATGAAAAACCAACTAATTTTTAATAATCCTCATCTGAATAAAGATGGGGATCCTTTTTTAAACCTTACAACATTGTAAGGTTTACGTAAGTTAATTCGATAGTAAATTTGTCATATTTTTTGCATAATAGATACAGATAGAAAAATAATTAGGGATCTAGTAAGAAGGGAGAAAAATGGGATGCGTAAAGAAGAAGTAGTGAAGTTACCAATTAAAGATTTCTGTAGCTACTTTACTGTTGCCGTAGTGTGTATTGGATTATTTGATATCATAACAAACTTAATTGTTAAATAATATAGATGCTAAAACAAGAAAGGAAGTCCTTTCTTGTTTTTTTTATGGGGGCATAAAGATGAAATGGATTGATAGTCATATACATGTTGATCAATATAAGGATGAAGAGAAGAGCAGATTGCTAAAAGAGGTGGAAAATAGTAAGGAAATAAAGGGGCTTATTGCGGTATCTATGAATTATCAATCTTGTAAGGAAACGTTATCTTTAGCGAAGAAGTATCCCTTTATATATCCAGCGATAGGGTTTCATCCAGAGCAACAGATTCATAAAGAAGAGTGTGAACAGATTTATCAACTTATTGAACAGAACGCAGAGGAAATTGTTGCGATTGGTGAAGTAGGTTTGCCCTATTATTTGAGAAAAGAAGATGAAAGAATTGCTGCAGATCCATACATAGCTGTATTGAAAAAATTTATAGAACTAGCTAGTAAGTATAATTTGCCGATTGTATTACACGCAGTTTATGAAGATGCTGACATTGTATGTGATTTGCTAGAGAAATATAAAGTTTCACGTGCACACTTCCATTGGTTTAAAGGAAGCGATGAAACAATGAAACGGATGATGAGAAATGGTTATTATATTTCGATTACACCGGATGTTTTACATAAGGAGAAGATTAGAAAAATCGTTTCGTATTATCCGCTTGAATATATGATGGTAGAAACAGATGGTCCGTGGGAATTTCAAGAAGATGTTATAACGCACCCAAGAATGATTCGAGAGGTATTAAAGGAAATTAGTTCTATAAAAAACATATCCATTGATAAGGTCGCAGAAACAATATATGAAAATACAAGTCGATTTTATTTGAAAGGATAGGAGAATTATAGTTTTAATCATGTAACGGAAGAAGTAAAAGTTGAATTTATTTAATAAAATGCCACGGTTTGATATAGGACAAAAAACCACCAAGCGGTCCGCTCGGTGGTTTTGTATTAGGATTCTAATTTTTTCGCACGTTTTAATAATAAAAGAAAGACAATGATAACGAACCCCAGTATAAGGAAGAAGCCATATTGCTTTATATAATCAATTATGTCATTCGCACTGGTTGGTTTTTCAACGTGAATGCCGTCTTTATTCGTCGTAATATGAATATCTTTCATTTTTACTTCATTCTTTTCCTTTTGTAAATCAATCCATTCTATATTTGGAATACTTTCTAGATCCTTTAACACTTCTTTTAATGGTTTCGCACCTAAGTAAGGATGATAGAATGCACCAATAACTCCATCAGATAATTTAGAAACAGATAGAGCACGCTCTTTCATTTTAGCAGTAGTTTGTGGCGTATCTTCTTCAATAAATCCGACTGTTTCAGGCAATAGTTTCATTCCATGTAAAAATGATGGAGTACTTGTATAATATGGTGAGTGCATGGATTTCCAAGTTGTATCATTTAACTGTAGCTGTCCTACATAAGTTGAAAAGTACCTTGATAATATTTCATATCCTTTTTGAGACATCGTGTAATGAGGTGCTTCAAAGGCAACAGGATATAGTTTAGCATCTACAAGTTCTTGAATTCCTTTTTCGATATGATCTTTCGTATATTTTCCCTCGAATTCTTCCCCTTTTTTTACATATTGGTTATATGACTCTATATTTGGAAAGTCATCTTTTGTCTTCGGTTTTTCATGCTTCGGTTGGCGAATTGGTTGATCTGTTTTTACATCCCAAAATTCAAAGCCTTCACCTGTTTCACTGTCATAAAATTGGTGAGTATAACCATGCATAATAATTGCTGCACCATCATCTTGCATAGAGCGTAAAAGATTAACTAGTTCTGGTTTATCTTTTAAATGTATTATCTTTCCTGTATCTGGATCTTTATATACCGGAATAACAGTAATCATGTAAGGCATCTTTTTCTCTTTTAGTAATTCAGCAATTTCTTTCAATTGATTTATATCTGCTGCGGGGTGAACATCCTCAAGGCGTAAATAAGCTTCAACTTTATTTTTCGTTGGTTTTTGGCTGAAATAAGAAAATAACATTTCACCGACGTAATGAGACATCCAGTCAAAGAGGTTAGGTGTTGCAACATAATAAGATGTTTCATGCTGAACGATTAGTGGGTTAGTGTTATTTGAGCTTAAGGCGTTAGCAAGCACAGTTCCATTCGTATCAAATGATTGAATTAATCGTTCCTCCTCTAAGGTATTTTTTAGCTTCTTGTCTGGATATTCAATTTTATTAACTCGTATATCATCACTATTCAAAGTAATGAAAGAAAAACGCTTAGATAATTGTTCAACATTTTGTCCTAATACTAATACAGGGCCGGAGAAGTTTTCTAGAAATTGTTTCGTTTCATCAGAAAACGCTTCTTTTGTTTCACCGATATAAACAATATGTGTATAGGAGGATACGTTATTAATTGAAGTTGCTTCTTTTAAGTTTTTTACGGTTATATCATTTGTAAAATGTCCTAATTGAGTATTAAGGATTTGGACATTATTTGAAAATTTATCGTCTTGTGTACTATACAAAACAAGTACTTTTGGTTTTGATGATGTTTGTGCAGAGGTGTAGGTAGGGATGAGTAGTAAAATGCTGAACAAGAGTGTTAGGCATTTTTTCATTTTGTATGCTCCTATTCTATATATAGAGTTCAGTTTACAATTATATACAATAAATGCGTTATAGTCTATGAAAGTTACATTTTTGCACGTATTTACCAGCTGTTTTTTCACAAAATCGGTCTAAAGCATGATGATAATATGTATAGTTATTTGCTATGATAAAAGAGTAATAGAATGTAGGTAATTGTAAAGGGAAGGCTGAAAGGGGACAAATTTCAGCGGAGAAAGAGGTAGAGGTAGTGAAGAAATTCTTTGTAGGATTTTTAGTTGTTCTTGGAGTATATTTATATTTCCAAGGAAAGTCTGAAGGAATGGATAAGCTAGTGAATGGAACAAGCTATGTTGATTCAGAAGAAGCAAAACAGATGAAACAAATCATTATAGAGGAAGCGAAGAAAGTAAATCTTCCAGAATGGATACCTCTTGCAATTGCCGAGCATGAAAGTCGATTAAATCCAAGAAGTGTTGGAGATAATGGAACTTCATTCGGATTGTTTCAACTACACCGCGGCGGCGGGCTTGCACCAGAGCATTTAACTGATGATGAGCTGAAAGATCCACGTACAAATGCGCAAATTGCAATGCCGCATTTAATGAAAGGATATAAGCGTGGGGTGCAAAAAGGTTTGACTGATTTTGCATTACTGAAATATATAGCGAATACATCTGGATGGCCAGGGAATTTAGGGCCAGAGTGGACGGATAATAACATGAAGTATAACATCGGATTAGAAGATGTGTACTATCGAAATAAAGGTGTAATAAAAGAGTAGGTTTTGATACCTACTCTATTTTTTTTGATAATCGTGTCATTTTGTGAAATACTCCGCTAGTTGTATTTTTACGTCTTCTAGTTTTGTAGAAACTTGCGGTATTTTATATCCTACATACAGCGGTGAAACGACAAACCTAGGAACAACTTTACAAATGATTTTTCCATTTAAGTAATAGAAGAATAAGTTATAACTACTGCATCCTTTATGGAAATCTGTCAGTATGTAACGTACAGTTTGCTGAATGTAATTTGCCATTTCATCTATATATGAAATGTTATCAATGATTATATTGAATTCAGTGAAGCCAATAATGGGACGCTCTGAAATATTAAGCTCAATGCATTCATTTTTTTGAACAATTAACCCTTGGAAATTTTCTTCTTCAATATTTTCAAGATAATCTACATATTTCATTCCGATAATTTGCATGTGTGCATGATGCAAACTTCCACCTGAAAATGGACCGTGATTTTTATATAAAATCACAGATGCGAACTCCTTGTTCTTCTGTAAGTGTAACCAATGTTGAATAGAAAATTGCATTAATTTTCTCATATGTTCTTCTGTATATGTTGCGATATGATCTTCGCAATTATCGGTTTCGATTAACACTGTTTGAAATGTATCTTGTAATGTAGGAAATTTATTTTTTAACCAAATAATAGAGCCATCAGTTGCTAAAATATCCGTTAATTGTTCTTTATCGCAAAATGGACATGCAGCGCTTCTATTCCGAATACTTTCTGGTTTTTGTTTACCGATATCGTTTAAAAAATATAGTTGTTGTGTATCCATTTGTATATATGCCCCTTTAAAATATGTGTAAAAATCCCGCTTAATACATTCGGGAAAAGGAGAAGGAAATCCTCTAAAGGAATAGGGGAAAAATAAAAGACAAGATATCCTCATTACGATAGGGTACCTTGTCTTTTATTTTTTCTCTAATAGTGTGTATGGATAATATAGAACATTTTCATTATTTTTCTTTTTTCTCTTTTTTATTGTGTATAAGGTAATTGCTGTGCTTGCAATTATAATAATGGCTTTCTTCATATTCATATACCCCTTTTTATTGTTGGTTTAATTCTTGGCTAACTGCTTTTGCATCGACTAAAGCGTGTAAAATCATTTTCACCATGTTCATCATATTTCTTCACTCCTTTTTATAGTTCATTTAGTTCTTTTACAACTGCTTGTCCGTTCACTAATACCTCAAAGATTGCTTTTACGATTTCTTTCATCATGTTTGTTTCCTCCTTTTGTTTGTCTCGCTTGTTTACATCTTTATTGTATAGGGAGGCATCTTTTCGTACTATCGCTTTCCATTACGTGAACATAACAGTTTTGTAAGATTTGATGTCACTTATTGAAATGTTTAGTCTATCTTCATTATTTTCAGAAAAATGACTATTCAAACATGAAATTGGAAAGTATAATAAAGAAGTAAGTATTAAATTCCGTACGAAAGGGGTGAATGAGATGAAACGTTCTTTAGCTGCACGTGCCAAATTTTTAGATTTTATCTATTTTTGTCGTGCGATTTTTCATGATGTAGTTGTTAACGGGATACGTATGCCCTTTTTTAACAATTGCATAGTGACTATTGAACGATAGAAATCTCTTCACCCATTTTTAATCAACGTGTGAAAAGGGAGCTATTTGGCTTCCTTTTTCTATGCCGAAAAACCATGGGGAATGTTTCTTTCTCATGGTTTTTTATATTGAAAGGAGTACGGAAAATGACTATTTGTAGTGTAAATAATGTAACGAAATCTTTTGGTGGAAACACCATATTTGAAAATATATCGCTTGAAATAAAGAATGGTGAACGTGTTGGATTAGTTGGTCGTAACGGTAGTGGGAAGACAACAATCTTTGGGCTTCTAACTGGAATGGAGAGTTTGGATGCAGGAGCCATTCATATGAAGAAAGGTACACGTATTGGTCATGTCGCACAAATTCCGAAGTTTGATGAGGTTATGACTGTATATGATGTATTGAGTTCTGCTTTTAAAGTAGAAAAGGAATTAGAAAAAGAAATGCATGCTTTAGAAAAAAATATGGCGGTGGAACAGGAACAATCTGCTTTGGAAAAGCTAATGGAGAGGTACGGAGTCATTCAAGAAAAATTTGCATTTCTCGGTGGTTATGAAATCGAGGCAAATATAATGAAGGTAGCAAATGGCTTACAAGTGACAGACTTATTTTCAAGAGTATTTACGGAATTAAGTGGAGGAGAACAGACGAAAGTAAGCCTTGCATATATGCTATTGCAGAAACCAGATTTACTTCTATTAGATGAACCAACAAATCATTTAGATTTATTTGCAGTTGAATGGTTAGAGCAATTTTTAAAAGAATACACTGGAACAGTTATAGTTATTTCACATGATCGCTATTTCCTTGATGAAGTTGTAACGAAAATTTTTGATTTGGAAGATGGAGAGATTCACGTGTACCATACGAATTATTCTCAGTTCGTTGAGGAGAAGGAAGAAAGATTACTTCAAGAGTTTCAAGCTTATCAGGAGCAACAAAAGAAAATAAAGAAAATGAAAGAAGCGATTAAGCGTCTACGTGAATGGGCAAATCAAGCGAACCCTCCGAATGAAGGATTGCATAAAAGAGCGAGAAATATGGAACGTGCGTTAGAACGTATAGAGAAATTAAAGAGGCCAATTTTAGAACGAAAACAGATGGGTCTTCAGTTTGAAGGGCAAGAGAGAAGCGGGAAAGATGTTGTTGTAATGAAAGAAGTGAGTAAAGGTTTTGCTGGACGACCTTTATTTGAACAAGCGAATTTACATGTTCGTTTTCAAGAGCGTGCGGCTATCGTTGGTCGTAATGGTACAGGAAAGACTACATTATTAAAACTACTATTAGAAGAAATAAATCCAGACGTTGGTGAAATTCGAATTGGTAGTAGTGTCAAAATTGGTTATTTATCACAGCATACGTATGGAAATGTGAAGAGTAATGTATTGGAAGCGTTTAGAGAGTATGTAGCTGTAACAGAAGGAGAAGCAAGACATATATTGGCTAAGTTTTTATTTTATGGTCCAGCAGTATTTAAGAAAGTAACGCAACTGAGCGGTGGAGAAAAAATGAGGTTAAGACTTGCGCAACTTATGTATCAAGACATCAATTTTCTAATTTTAGATGAGCCGACAAACCATCTTGATATTGAATCAAGGGAAGTTTTAGAGGAAGCCCTTGAGCAATATAATGGAACAATCCTAGCTGTTTCACATGATCGTTATTTTTTAAATAAGTTATTTGAAAAGACGTACTGGATTGATGAATGTAAATTATTTGAGTTTGCAGGAAACTATGCATGGGCTCGTCAAAAATGGGAAGAAAAGCTTGAGAAGCAAGTAATAAAGCAAAAACGCCAAGGGAGAAAGAGTGTTGAAATGGTTCCAGTAAAAGAGAAAAAAGCTAGGAATCTTGAAGAGATTGAAAATGAGTTAATGCATGTAGAAGAAGATATATATGCAATAGAATGTGAAATGGAACATGTAGCTGATGTTGAAAGACTTGAAAAATTATATGAGGAAAAAACGATGAAAGAGTTGTTACGAGCGAAGTTATATAGTGAGTTAGAGAATATTGTGGAGTAAAGAGTAGAAAGCCACTTCCTTTCAGTTTTGTTGGAGGAAGTGGCTTTTTCATAATGATATTTTGATTTAAAGATTAAATGAAGCGATGTGTTTCACGTGAAACAGTAACTTAGATAAATCCGTGTTCCTCAATTTGCATAGCTTGTGAAGCGTATGAAATGATAAGGTGAAAAATAAATGTCATTAGTGGCTTTTCAATAGGAGTAATCACAAAAACAAAGGCTAATTATTTCCCGAGAGATAAAGTGAGGGCTTTTACGGGCAGCCCGACCCCGACCTAACTTCTTTTGCTTTCGCTGAATTTTGAGGTGGGGTTCTTACTGCCCGGCAAATAGCGGGATAAATATGTATAAAAGAGACTAGTGAATGAAAACGAAAAGAGAGCAAAGTTACAGCTTTACGCGCTGAACCCTGCTCTCTTTTTGCGTGGCATCTTCTCTCGTTGAAATTATAATAGCGATCCCGAGCATGATAAAAAAAGCTAAAAAGAGGACGAACTTTGGGAAGAACGGGAATAGTAATAACGCTCCGACTATCATAATTGTTAATAATACGTAGTGCAGGACGTATTGGAATAGGTTGTCCATATTTTCGCCCCCTTTTTGGTAATTGTTTATTAGTATTCTATGTTTCATGTTGAAGGAATAGAAGTAGATTTTTAAGTTTTTTAATACGAATTATAGCTGAGTTTTCTTAAAGTATAAATGTAGAGTGATAATTTTGGAAAAATTCTCAAAATATTTATTTAGAAAGAATTGACAAAACATAATGAACGATATAAGCTAATAACCATAAAGTCTACCGGAAAGGTCGGAATAAGATTGTTACCCCTCAAAAACATCTATTTTTTTACGATTAAAACCGACTTTTCCGATTGGCTATAAATGTTGCTGTGGGAGGCATACATAAGGTAATTCGTTCAGAGGGTATAATCATAAAAAGTTAGGGTGGGGACAATGAAGAAAAAGACAAAAAAATGGGCTGGTGTATTTTCGGTATTAATGAGTAGTTCGCTTGTGTTGTCTGCTTGTGGGGGACAGGAGGACGCGGCTTCTACGGAGCCGGTTAAACAGCAGGATTTAAAAAATGTGAAAATTGAAAAGATCGCTGCGACAGATAAAACGAAAGTGCCAGACAAAGCGAAGAATAGAAAAGATACGTTAGTAGTTGGTATTAGTAAGCCAGGCGGCGTATTTTTGCCATACTTCCAACAAAATGGTTGGGATGGAAACGTAACTTCAGTTATTTTTGCATCTCTTGTATCAACCGATAAACAAGGGAAACCAATTCCAGAATTAGCTGAGAAGTGGGACGTTTCTTCTGATCAGTTAACATATACATTCCATTTACGTAAAGATTTGAAATTTAGTGATGGATCGCCATTAACGGCGGATGATGTAGCTTTCACATTGACGCTTTTACATGATAAGGCATATGAAGGTGAAGTAGATATCTCTCAATATGCGGTTAAAGGTGGTAAAGAATATAAGGAAGGAAAAGCAACTTCAATTGAAGGTATTCAAGTTGTTGATCCACAAACAATTAAAATTACAACTGAAAAAGTGAATTCACAAGCTATATTTGTTTTAGGAGGTACAGTACTATCAAAAGCTTATTATGGAAAAGATTATAAGCAAAATACAAGCTTAGATTACTTAAAAGATTTATATGGAAACCCATTAGCTGCGGGTCCATATAAATTTGAAAAGTATATTCCAGGTCAAGAAGTTCGTTTTGTAGCAAACGAAAATTATTATGCGGGTAAAGCAAAAATTCAAAACTTCATTTATAAAATTACTTCTGGTGATACGAAGCTTCAGTTATTCCAAACAGGAGAAGTTGACCATACTGGCTTAGGTACTGGTGATGAGGTTCTTGAACAGGCTAAGGCTTTAGAATTCGCCAATATCCAAATCGAAACAGCACCGTCATTTAGTTATATTTATATGAATAATAATAAGCCTTATTTAAAGGATAAAAAGGTTCGCCAAGCACTTATTTACGGATTAGACCGCAAAAAATATGTTGATACAGCGTTAAAAGGATACGGTACAGTAGCCAATGTACCAATTCATCCAACTTCTTGGGCTTATACGGAAGAAGGAGTTAATAAATACGAATACGATAAAGAAAAAGCGAAAAAATTATTAGATGAAGCAGGGTGGAAAGTTGGTTCGGATGGAATTCGTGAAAAAGATGGTCAAAAATTAAAACTTTCTTATTTCGGTCCAAGTTCGGCTAAAGATAGTGATTTATTAATTCCGATTGCGAAAGAGAATTATAAAGAAATAGGTGTAGAGTTTAATCCTGAATTTATGGACTTTAATACGATGCTTTCTAAGGTAAACAAAGGGGATTATGATTTAGCTTCTGTTTCGACACCGATTACAAGTGATCCGAGTGAAACAGCTGGTGAATATTTGTCTACTGCAAATGAAACTAGTCTTGGTTATAAGAATGCAAAAGTAGATGAGCTAATTCAAAAAGGTATTGAAACTGTAGATATCGAAAAGCGTAAACCTATTTATAAAGAATTGTATAAAGAATTAAGTGATGATCCACCAGTAATTCTATTAAACTACCGTAGAACAATTACTGGTTATAACGGGAATATAAAAGGAATTGATCCTGAAAAGTACAACAGTATTAGTGCAAACTTACCAGTATTATCATTTGAAAAATAACGATAAGAATGTATAAGTAGAAGACATTTTTTCATTCGGTTAGTAATGTGCCGCTTTGAAAAAATGTTCTTCTATTTTAAGCATAAGATTGGAGAGAAAAAGGGTGAAAACATATATTGTTCGTAGGTTGTTACAAATGATTCCTACACTGCTTGGTACATCAATTATTATCTTCGTCCTGTTCGCACTTCTTCCTGGGGATTATATTGATTCAAACCCGAAAATTACACCGGAAAGAGCAGCTGAACTGAGGGAGTTATATGGGTTGAACAAACCAATTGTTGAGCGTTATTTTCATTGGTTAGGTAATGCATTGCAAGGGGACTTTGGCTTCTCGCTTCAATATCAAGAGCCTGTAACGTCATTATTAAATAAATTTATTTGGAATTCTTTTAGTGTAGCAATTATTGCATTGTTTTTTATTTGGCTAATTGCACTTATTATCGGTGTATTCTCGGCGACGAAGCAACATTCTTTATTCGATAAACTTGTAACAATCGGTGTTTTTGCAGCAATGTCATTCCCTTCATTCTTTATCGGTTTGTTTTTAATTAAGGTGTTTGCGGTTGACTTTAAGTTATTACCGATAGGTGGAATGATTGATGTTGGCAGTAATTCAACAGGAGTTGCTTACGTGATAGAAGTTGCAAAACATATGATTTTACCAGTATTTATTTTGACACTTCTTGGGGTCGGCTCGCTAACTCGTTATTTTAGAACAAGTATGTTAGAGGTTGTAAGACAAGATTACATACGAACAGCAAGAGCGAAAGGTTTGAAGGAGAAGACGGTTATTTATAAGCATGCATTAAAAAATGCAATTTTACCGGCAATTACGTTATTAGCATTTGAATTACCTGGATTGTTTTCTGGGGCAATTATTATTGAACAAATTTTTAACTGGCCAGGGATTGGTAATATTCAATTAGAAGCATTAAATTTCCGTGACTATACAGTATTGATGGCATTTACGATGTTTCTTTCTTGTTTAACAATCGTTTCAAACTTTTTAGCAGATATCGTATATGCAGTTGTTGATCCAAGAATTCGGTTGAAGTAAGGGGGGAAAGAAATGGAGACTGTTACAGTAATTACAGAAAAAAAAGAAAAAAAGAGAAGAAATGAATCATCACCATGGCGACAAGCTTTTAAAAAGATAAAGAAAAATAAGATGGCACTTGTAGGGTTTTATGCATTAATTTTTATGTTTTTATTTTGTTTTATCGGTCCGTTCTTTTCTCCATATGCATCAGGAAAAATACAAGTTGCGCTCATTAACAAACCACCTAGTTTTTCTCATTGGCTTGGTACAGATCAATTAGGAAGAGATATTTTAACAAGGCTTATGCAAGCGGGACGTATTTCATTAACCATTGGTTTAGCTTCAATGGTTTTATCGGTTATACTTGGAGCTTTATTAGGAGCGATTGCAGGTTTTTATCGTGGTATTGTGGACAATATTATTATGCGACTTGCAGATATTTTAATGTCGATGCCAGGATTACCGTTACTTATTATAATGGGTGCGATTTTATCAGAGTGGAAAGTACCGTCTGATTATCGTTTGTATGTCATTATGATTATTTTAAGTTTAGTAGGTTGGCCAGGGCTTGCACGCCTTGTAAGAGGGCAAATTTTATCACTTAGGGAGCAAGCATTTATGCAAGCTGCGGATGTGTTAGGAATAAAAGATTACCGGAAAATTATATATCACTTAATACCTAATGTTTTACCTATTTTAATTGTCGTATCTACATTAGGTGTTGCAGGTTCTATTTTGGGAGAATCCGCACTAAGTTACTTAGGTCTTGGAGTCGTTCCACCTACACCATCATGGGGGAACATGATTAGCGCAGCTAACTCATTAATCGATTTCCAAAAGCGTCCATGGTTATGGATTCCGCCTGGTTTTGCAATCTTTATAACAGTTGTATCAATTAATTTACTTGGTGATGCACTTCGTGATGCATTAGATCCAAAGATGAGACGGTAGGTGAGGAGATATGAGTAAAGCGGTAGTAGAGCTGAAAGATTTACAAACACACTTTCAGACAGAAGAAGGGACAGTAAAAGCTGTGAATCATGTTAGTTTTTCTGTTCGAGAAGGTGAAACTGTTTGTGTTGTAGGTGAATCTGGTTGCGGAAAAAGTGTAACGGCGTTATCTATTATGGGACTTATTGCTGAATCAGGCAGTGTAGTAGGTGGAGATATTTTATATGAAGGAAAAAGTCTTTTAGGAATGAAAGAGAAAGAGCTTCGTAGTTTACGAGGGAATGATATTGCGATGATTTTCCAAGAACCGATGACATCGCTAAACCCCGTCTTCACTGTAGGAGAGCAAATTGTAGAAACGTTAAGGGAGCATGAATTACTTAGTAAAAATGAAGCATATAAGAAGGCAATTGAGTTAATTCGTAAAGTTGGCATAGCCCGCGCTGATGAAATCGTCCATTCTTATCCGCATGAACTGAGCGGCGGGATGTTACAACGTATTATGATTGCTGTTGCACTTAGTTGTAATCCTAAGTTATTAATTGCGGATGAACCAACAACAGCTCTTGATGTTACCATTCAGGCTCAAATATTGGATCTACTAAGACAAGTGAAAGAAGAATTTAAAACGTCGATTTTATTAATTACACATGACTTAGGTGTCGTAGCGGAAATGGCTGATTATGTTGTCGTTATGTATGGCGGGAAAGTTATCGAAGAAGCCCCAGTACTAGAGATATTCCAAAATCCAAAACATCCTTATACGAAAGGATTATTGAAATCAAAACCAGTAATGGGAAAACGAATAGATAAACTATATTCTATTCCAGGGCAAGTTCCGAATTTAGTTGGTTTAGGTGAGTTTTGCTACTTTAGTGGGCGTTGTGAGCATTGTATGGAAATATGTGAAAAAGAAGCCCCAAATCTAAATGTAAATGATGAAAATCATAAAGTAGCTTGCTGGTTATATGAGGAGCGTGCGGAACAATGAGTGAACCATTATTAGAGGTGAAAAATCTAAAGACATATTTTCCAATTAAGGGTGGCGTATTTAGTAGAACAATTGGGCATGTAAAAGCGGTTGATGGAGTAAGTTTTACTATTAATAAAGGTGAAGTGTTTGGTCTCGTTGGCGAATCAGGGAGCGGAAAAACAACAATAGGAAAAACAATTTTACGCCTCGTTCAAAAAACGGAGGGAGAAGTGAAGTTTAAAGGGAAAGATGTTCATTCTTTATCCAAGGATGAATTAAGAAAACATCGCCCTAATATGCAGCTCGTTTTCCAAGATCCATTTAGCTCATTAAATCCGAGAATGAGAATTGGAGAAGCGCTTGGAGAGCCAATGTTGGCCCACGGATTAGCGACGAAAGAAAATGTTCGTGAAAAGGTAATTGAAGTATTGGAGTTATGTGGATTAGCTCCTTATCATATTGACCGGTATCCCCATGAGTTTTCTGGTGGACAACGTCAGCGTATCGTAATCGCAAGAGCTATGGTATTAAATCCGGAATTTATTGTAGCTGATGAACCTGTGGCGGCACTAGATGTATCTATCCAAGCACAAATTATTAATTTATTTAGTGAGTTACAAGAGAAAAAGGGATTATCTTATTTATTCATTTCGCATGATTTAAGTGTAGTAGAACATTTATGTACGAAAATCGGAATTATGTATTTAGGTACGATTGTGGAGACAGCACCGCGTGATGAGTTATTTACCAATCCGCTACATCCTTATACGAAAGCATTGTTATCAGCTGTTCCAATACCAGATCCAACAGTGAAGCGAGAGCGAATTATACTAGAAGGGGATATTCCAAGTCCAGCAAATCCACCTTCGGGCTGTCGTTTTCATACACGTTGCCCATTTGCAACGGATGTTTGTAAAAAAATAGTACCAGAATTCCGTAATGTTGGTGCAGAGCATTTTGTTGCTTGTCATCACGTATAAAAAAGGACTCTTTCAAATTGAAAGAGTCCTTTTTTTATTTAATAGATGAAGTTTGTTTCAATACAAATTGCTCGATTGCGTGAGCAACACCATGTTCATTGTTTGTTAGTGTTACAACATCACATAGCTTTTTTACATCTTCTTCAGCGTTGCCCATTGCAACAGATAAGCCTGCTACTTCTAACATCGGTACATCATTAAAATTATCACCAATAGCAACTGTATCTTCAATAGGGATATTAAAATGAGCTGCCATCTGCTGTATCCCGTTTCCTTTATGTCCATTCTTATCCATAATTTCTAAGTTAGTAGGAGCCGATGCTGTAACCATAATATCAGCATCTTCTTGTAATATACTTAATAGTTGTGCGCGATGCGCTGCATTAAACGTTAAAATGAAGAATTTAGATATTTCTAGTTCTTGGTTATTTACAACATCTTCTATTTTTTTGAAATCAGTAATTAGGTTCGATTTCTTTTGCTTTTCTGTAATTCGTTCAAGTTCCTCTAATGTAACATCAAGCGCATGCTTATTTTCTTCGAATGCTTGCATCACTTGATCTTGCCATGTATATGGAGAATAAACTCCTTTATTCGTATATAGCTTATATGGGAAACCTTCAGATTCTAGTAATTTTGCAAGTTTGTAAACTTTGTCGTTTTGTATACAACGCGAGTTAATTACTTTTCCATCCACATAAACAATAGCCCCATTGCTTGCTCCGACTGGAAGAGATAATTTATATTCTTCCAATAGCTTTAAAGCATCCTCTTTCGCACGACCAGAACAGATCATTACAATATGACCAGCTTCTTGTGCAGTTTGGATTGCTTGTAGGTTTTCTTTGGAGATTTCAAGATTAGATGATAGTAGTGTACCATCCATATCTAATGCGATTAATTTCAAAATGACCACCTCTTTGTTTTTATTATACATAGTTATATAGAGGAAACATATAAACTTATCTTGGAAAGACGGTATTTTATCTCATATTAAAAGTAAGTAAAGATTAGATAGGTTTAGTGTCACTAAATAAACGATTTGTAACAAAAATAGAGAGGAATATGACGACATTTCACTTTATGACTGTAATGTTACACGAATGTTACAAACGTGAACTAAGTGAAAAACGCATTAAATAAAGGTTTTTGAGGGTTATTATAAAAAAACGTAAAAAAAGTGTAATAAATTTTACGTAATTATATTGCAACGTAATAATAGTTATGTTACATTAATGTTACAAACGTTACGTTATCAAATTTAATGTAACGTTAACATAAAAACTATGAAATAAACATTTCTTAGAAATTACATATAGATAACTTATAAAAAGGGAGGATAAATGATATGAAAGAGCAAGTATTACAAGTAACAAAAGGTGATTTCGTAGGATCAGCAAGTGGAGCGGTAGTATTAACAGCATTAATCGTATTTCTATCAAGCGTATTAGTATAATAGAAGCTTTGTAACAAAAGAAAAGGAAGGGAGAATGAAAGGTATGAAAGAGCAAGTATTACAAGTAACAAAAGGTGATTTCGTAGGATCAGCAAGTGGAGCGGTAGTATTAACAGCGTTAATCGTATTTCTATCAAGCGTATTAGTATAATAGAAGCTTTGTAACAAAAGAAAAGGAAGGGAGAATGAAAGATATGAAAGAGCAAGTATTACAAGTAACAAAAGGTGACTTCGTAGGATCAGCAAGTGGAGCAGTAGTATTAACAGCGTTAATCGTATTTCTATCAAGCGTATTAGTATAATAGAAGCTTTGTAACAAAAGAAAAGGAAGGGAGAATGAAAGATATGAAAGAGCAAGTATTACAAGTAACAAAAGGTGACTTCGTAGGATCAGCAAGTGGAGCGGTAGTATTAACAGCATTAATCGTATTTTTATCAAGTGTATTAGTATAATAGAAGTTTTAAATCAAACAAAAAAGGAAGGAGAATGAGGGATATGAACAGTGAACAAGTGTTTCAAGTAACAAAAACAGATTTATTAGGATCCTTAGGTGGAGCGGTAATATTAACATCAGTTATTCTATTCCTTGCAAATGTATTAGTATGAGATATATAAATACAATCATTCAAAAAAAATAAAGACTCTAACGTATTAGTAAGTAGTTAATATGTTGGAGTCTTTTTTATATTCTTCTTATATCCCCTCAAGTATTAAAGTTACCTCATTATCCAGCATGCATGGCTAATTAAACGTTGCGGTTGAAACTTGATTCAACGAATAATCAAAAATCCACTGAATAAAATCCCGCTTTATTTCAAAGAGAAAAAAGTCGAATTTTATATGTAAGAAAAAAAGAGGAATTTGACAGAAAAGATAGAAAATTTTAAAGGTCAGAATTTGTTAGCTTGCTAACTAATTTCTATTAATTAACGTTGGAAGCGTTTTCGGTTGGTTTTAAGTATGGACCATTTAATCTATTTACAGGGGGATGAAGATATTATGAAACAAAAATCTATGGATACGCTAGCTGCACAAATGGAGGACTTTTTTCCAGTACGTGATGTAGATCATTTGGAATTTTACGTAGGGAATGCAAAGCAATCGAGTTATTATCTTGCGAGAGCGTTCGGATTCAAAATTGTGGCTTACTCTGGATTAGAAACTGGAAACCGTGAAAAGGTATCTTATGTTCTTGTGCAAAAAAATATGCGTTTCGTTGTGTCTGGAGCTTTAAGTAGTGAAAATCGTATTGCAGAGTTTGTAAAGACTCATGGTGATGGCGTGAAGGATGTGGCACTACTTGTTGATGATGTTGATAAAGCATACTCAGAAGCAGTGAAACGTGGTGCCGTCGCAATTGCTCCACCGCAGGAATTAACAGATGAGGACGGTACATTGAAAAAAGCAGTTATTGGTACGTATGGTGATACAATTCATACGCTTGTAGAGCGTAAAAATTATAAAGGGGCATTTATGCCAGGATTCCAAAAGGTAGAATTTAATATTCCATTTGAAGAGTCTGGTTTAATTGCTGTTGATCATGTAGTTGGTAATGTTGAAAAAATGGAAGAGTGGGTTAGTTATTACGAGAATGTTATGGGCTTTAAACAAATGATTCATTTTGATGATGACGATATTAGTACAGAGTATTCGGCGTTAATGTCGAAAGTTATGACGAATGGAAGTCGTATTAAGTTTCCTATTAACGAACCAGCAGATGGAAAGAGAAAGTCACAAATTCAAGAGTATCTAGAATTCTATAATGGAGCTGGTGTACAACATCTTGCTTTATTAACAAGTGATATTGTTAAAACAGTTGAAGCGCTTCGTGCAAATGGGGTGGAGTTTTTAGATACACCTGATACTTATTATGATGAGTTAACTGCACGAGTTGGAAAAATCGATGAAGAAATTGATAAGTTAAAAGAATTAAAGATTTTAGTAGATCGTGATGATGAAGGTTACTTACTACAAATCTTTACGAAACCAATTGTAGATCGCCCGACTTTATTTATTGAAATCATTCAACGTAAAGGTTCTCGTGGATTTGGTGAAGGAAACTTTAAAGCGTTATTCGAATCAATTGAAAGAGAACAAGAGCGTCGCGGAAACTTATAAGATTTGTATCCACCAGCAAAAGTCCCTTTGCTGGTGGAAATTTCATTTTTATAAGGAGGAATCAGGATGAAATTTGTTACATTTCGTCTTCCTTCAAAAGAACTACGGGCTGGATGGCTTGAAGGTGACAAAGTAATAGATATGAATCTTGCTAGTGAAGGGAAAATCCCTTCTTCTATGATTGCTTTTTTAGAGAAAGCAGATGAGTATGTAGAGGTAGTGCGGAATATTAAGAATCCAAATAAGGGTATATATGCTTTAGAAGAAGTACAATTGACAGCTGCTCTTCCTAATCCGAGTAGTATTCGAGATTTTTACGCATTTGAACAACATGTAAAAACAGCTCGCGGACGAAGAGGATTAGATGTTGTGCCTGAATGGTATGATATTCCGGTTTTTTATTTTACTAATCATCGTGCTGTAATTGGTTCCAGTGATTTTGTAATTGGTCCGAAAAAGTCTAAAAAGCTTGATTATGAGTTGGAGATTGCTTGCGTAATAGGAAGAGAAGGGCGAAATATTTCTCGTGAGCAAGCAGAGGAATATATTTTTGGTTATTGTATTATGAACGACTGGAGTGCGAGAGACTTACAAGCAACAGAAATGAAAGTAGGTCTCGGTCCAGCGAAAGGAAAAGACTTTGCAACTTCTTTAGGAGCACATCTTGTTACGAAAGAGGAATTAGACGTTTATCGTAATGGTGATAGATATAATTTAGAAATGACTGCTCATGTAAATGGAAAACTATTATCAAAAGGAAACTTCCAAGATATTTACTATACATTTGCTGAAATGATTGAACGTGCTTCAGAGGACGTTACGTTATATCCAGGAGATGTGATTGGTTCTGGGACAGTAGGAACAGGATGTATTTTAGAACTGGGTACAGAAGAGTGGCTACAAGATGGAGATGTTGTAGAACTGTCGATTACTGGTTTAGGTACACTACGTAATACGATCAAAAAAGAAAAGGAAGCGGGTGATGGGCATGTTTTATCGTCACATGGGAGAACTACCTCATAAACGACATGTACAATTTCGTAAAAAAGATGGATCGCTTTATCGTGAACAGGTAATGGGAACAAAAGGTTTTTCTGGTACGCAGTCTATTTTGTATCATCATTATATGCCCACAGAAGTAGGTCATTCTGCATTATCGCATTCTTGTCAGTTGCAGTATGAAGAGGATGTTGCTCTTTCTCATCGCCACTTTCGAACGAAAGAAAGTAAAAAAAGTGGTGATGCAATAAGTGGACGGAATTTCATACTTGGAAATGAAGATTTATTAATTGGAGTAGTGAGTCCAACAGAAAAAATGGATTATTTCTATCGTAATGGTGATGGCGACGAAATGTTATTTGTTCATTATGGAACAGGGAAAATTGAAACGATGTTTGGAACGATTCACTATAGAAAAGGCGACTATGTAACGATTCCAATTGGAACGATTTATCGTGTTATTCCAGATGAAGGAGAGACTAAGTTTCTTGTTGTAGAGGCGAATAGCCAAATTACAACGCCGCGTCGTTATCGAAATGAATACGGACAATTGTTAGAGCATAGTCCGTTTTGTGAAAGAGATCTTCGTGGTCCAGAAAAATTAGAGACATATGATGAAAAAGGCGAGTTTGTCGTAATGACAAAATCAAGAGGCTATATGCATAAACATGTTTTAGGACACCACCCGTTAGATGTTGTGGGATGGGATGGCTATTTATATCCGTGGGTATTTAATGTAGAGGATTTTGAACCAATTACAGGGCGCATTCATCAGCCACCGCCAGTACATCAAACATTTGAAGGACATAATTTTGTTATTTGCTCTTTCGTACCACGTTTATACGATTATCATCCAGAGTCCATTCCGGCACCATATTATCATAGTAATGTTAATAGTGATGAAGTTCTTTACTATGTAGAAGGATACTTTATGAGTTGCAAAGGTGTGGAAGAAGGTTCTATTACACTTCATCCGAGCGGGATTCCCCATGGACCGCATCCGGGGAAAACAGAGGCAAGTATAGGGAAGAAAGAGACGCTTGAATTAGCTGTTATGATAGACACATTCCGTCCGCTTCGTATTGTAAAACAAGCACATGTAACAGAAGATGAAAAGTATATGTATAGCTGGATTGAACAAGGTTCATATACTGTGAAATAAGTAAAAAAGGCATGCTCTCAATAAGGGGGCATGCCTTTTTCACGGAATCGACATGTATAATAATACCAAAAAAATAATGGGAAGATATATAGAAAGAATAATAAGGATTGTGCATATTCAGAAGAATTTCTACTTGTTTCGACAAAAGTATTGACTAGGAAAAGCGTAATGAGTAAAATAAAAAAGCGAATTAAAAATTTTCAGAAAATTTAAAACTTGGAGGAGTGAAAGATGAAGCAAATTTTTCAAAAGAAGCCAATTGCAAAGTTAATGCAAGAAAGTAAGCAAAAAACGTTAGCAAGAACATTGGGCGCGCTAGATTTAACTATGCTTGGAATCGGAGCAATTGTTGGAACTGGTATTTTTGTTCTAACGGGTGTTGTGGCAGCGAAACATTCTGGGCCAGCTATTATATTATCATTTGCGATTGCCGCTCTAGCTTGTGCCTTTGCTGCATTTTGTTATGCTGAATTTGCTTCTTCAGTTCCTGTCTCGGGCAGTGTGTATACGTATACATACGCGACGATGGGAGAAGTATTCGCATTTTTAATTGGCTGGGACTTAATGCTGGAATATTTACTTGCTACATCTGCTGTAGCGAACGGTTGGTCTGCATATTTTCAATCTTTATTAAACGGGTTTGGAATTCATATTCCGACTATTCTCTCCTCGGCTCCTGGTACAGGTAAGGGTGGAATAATTGATCTACCTGCAGTTCTAATTATTTTAGTGATGACAGTTCTTTTATCTAGGGGTGTTCGTGAAAGTGCACGAGTAAATAACATTATGGTATTTATTAAAATAGCAGTTGTTCTTATTTTTATCTTTGCTGGTTTTAATTATGTGAAACCTGAAAACTGGACGCCTTTTATGCCATTTGGTTTAAATGGTGTAATGGCTGGAGCGGCTACAGTATTCTTCGCATTTATA
Organism: Bacillus cereus ATCC 14579; assembly: GCF_000007825.1. NCBI lineage: Bacteria > Bacillati > Bacillota > Bacilli > Caryophanales > Bacillaceae > Bacillus > Bacillus cereus. The sequence continues at coordinate 228,569 of NC_004722.1, forward strand.
GGATTTGATGCAGTTTCAACAGCGGCAGAAGAAGTGAAACGTCCGCAACGTGATTTACCAATTGGGATTATTGCATCGTTATTAATTTGTACAGTTCTTTATATCGTTGTTTCGCTTATTTTGACAGGAATTGTTCCATACGGACAGCTAAATATATCAGATCCAGTTGCTTTTGCACTTCAATTTATTGGACAAGATGGTTTAGCGGGGGTAATTTCAGTAGGAGCAATTACAGGAATTACAACAGTAATGCTAGTTATGATGTATGGACAAGTTCGTGTTTCTTATGCGATGAGTCGAGATGGTTTACTACCGAAGCGTCTTGCTAAAGTTCATCCGAAATTTAAAACGCCATTTTTAAATACATGGACAACGGGAATTATTGCGGCACTGATTTCAGGATTAATAGATTTAAATGTTTTAGCACATCTTGTAAATATGGGGACATTGTCAGCATTTGCACTCGTAGCTGTTGCGGTAATCGTAATGAGAAGAACACATCCAGACTTACCAAGGGCATTTAAGGCTCCGCTTGTACCATTTTTACCAGCATTAACAGTGATCTTCTGTTTATACTTAATGCTTCAATTATCAGGGACAGCATGGATTAGTTTTGGGATATGGATGGTTATTGGTATAGCGGTTTACTTTTTATATAGCCGAAAACATAGTGCTTTAAATAATAGTAAAAAAGAAGAAGATGTTGCAAATTTATAAGCGAAAAAATCCATTCTAATTCTGTTAGAATGGATTTTTTTATTTGAAAATTTACATTTTTTTGAACTTATTATAAGATAATTGTTGGCTAACTAAAGGGGTGAAATGATGAAAAATACGTGGCGTGAGTTAAGGGAGATGGACCGTAACGTATGGATTCGATTTATTGGAGAGACGTTAAATGGAATTGCAATGATGATGTTAATGCCTTTTTTTGCATTATATTTAAAAGATAAGGTAGATTCGTTGTTGGAAGTTGGGGTTATTATGGCGCTTTCTCCAATTGCTGCAAGTTTTGGATCACTTATAGGAGGGAGAATTGCTGACATATATGGAAGAAAGCCTATTATGATATTTTCTATGGCAAGTAATGCATTATTAATGCTCGGTTTTCTATTTATAGAAGGATTTATTCCATATGCAATTTTATCTATTTTTTTAGGGTTGAGTAATTCTTTATTTCATCCAGCTGCATCAGCTATGGTCGCGGATGTAACGGCACCAGAAAAAAGAACAGAGGCATATGGTTTATTACGAATGGGACACAATATAGGTGCTGCGATTGGTCCGATAATGGGAGCATCAGTAGTTGTGTTGTCAAAGAACCTTGTGTTTATTATTGCCTCTTCTACAATGCTATTTTATGCGTTACTTGTATTACTTCTTATTCAAGAGACGATGCCAAAAAGGACAGATAAGGAAGAACATAAAGAAAAGGAAGCTGGGACAGTTTGGAAAATTGTAATGCGAGATAAGGTATTAATGATTTACTTATTAGCAGGCATTATCATTTCGATGGGGTTTTCTCAAACCGAAGGCATGTTGCCACTACATTTTGATAATGAAATGAAGCATATTTTTGGAACGAATAATCCATATCCATATTTAATGGCGTTAAACGGACTATTAGTTGTTTTATTCCAGTTTCAAATTTCAAAATGGGCTACGGATAAACCGGTCGGGAAGACGATGTTATATGGTGCATGTTTATTCGGGATTGGATTATTTTTTATAGGGTGGTTACCGAAGTGGTTTGGAGAATTTAATACAAATGCTACAATTATTTTAATAACACTACTGTTCGTTTATGCTTTATATACGTTAGGTGAAATGATTATGTCGCCTGTACAGATGACATTTGTAGCAAATTTGGCCCCTGAGCATTTGAGAGGGACTTATATGGGAGCTGCAAGTTTGCAGTGGATTACAGGAAGCGCATTTGGTCCACTTTTGGGCGGTTTTTTATTAGATCGATTACTTGGTCACTTTCTATTTACAATTTTAGCTGTAGGATGTGTAGTTGCAGGTATTGTATATGTTTCTTTAGATCGCCTTGTTGAGCAAAGGCAAAAAGACACACTAACCAAACAATCTTCTTAGTGAATAGATGACATACACAAAAAAGGGGATTTCTACATATTTTAGGTACATAACTAGATTAGATTGCCATTTTATTTTGTGTAGCTATATAGAAAATGAAATGAAAAACCAATAAGTGATGTTATTTAATTATTTATGGAAGTTACATTTTATTTCAAATAGGAACTACCTATTTTTATAAAAAGTGCTAAAATAGAAAAATGAAAACAATTGGTTAGGGTGATTTCATTGACGAAAATTAAATTAGGTTTATTATATGGTGGAAAATCAGCTGAGCATCAAGTTTCGCTACAGACGGCTCTTGCTGCTATTAAAGCGTTAAATCAAGATAAATTCGAGATTCATCCAATTTATATTACAGAACAAGGTCAATGGGTACGTGGTGAGCGTATTGAAGGCGAAGTAACAGATGTTGAAGCTTTAAAAATGAGCGGTGCAGAAAATGCGATTTCTCCGTTATCATTAAGTACAGAAATTATCCCATCTGCAGCTTCTGAGGAGAACGCTATTGACGTTATTTTCCCATTACTACATGGACCAAACGGTGAAGATGGAACGGTTCAAGGACTATTAGAATTAATGAATATCCCTTATGTAGGAAATGGTGTTCTAGCATCATCTGCTGGTATGGATAAAGTTGTTATGAAAAACATCTTTGCAGAGGCTGGTTTAAAACAAGCAAAATATGCATCCTTCATTCGTAGTGCATGGGAAAAAAATCGTGAGGAAGCTTATTCTAAAGTAGAAGATAAGTTAGGATATCCTTGCTTCGTAAAACCAGCGAACCTTGGTTCAAGTGTTGGTATTAATAAGTGTAAAAATCGTGAAGAACTTGAGGATGCATTTGTAGAGGCATTCCAATTTGATCGCAAAATTATTGTAGAAGAAAATATTGTAGGTCGTGAAGTAGAAGTTGGGGTACTAGGTAATGATGAGCCGAAATGTTCAGTTGTAGGTGAAATCGTTCCGAAAAAGGACTTCTATGATTATAAGTCGAAATATATCGATGGTGATACGGCGCTAATTATTCCAGCTGAAATGACAGAAGAAGAATCTAATGTAATTAAGCGTGATGCGATTATTGCATTCCAATCATTAGACGGTGCAGGTTTAACGCGAGCTGATTTCTTCTTAACGAAAGATGGAGAAGTGTATATTAACGAAGTAAACACAATGCCAGGATTTACACCGTTCAGTATGTTCCCTCTATTATGGCAACATACTGGGTTACCGTATCCAGAATTAATCGAAGAGCTAATTCGTTTAGCGATTGAACGTCACGAAGAAAAACAAAAAATTAAATATACAATCTAACAAAAAAGGAGGAAGCACTATTCATAGGAATAGTGCTTCCTCTATGTAAGGAGCGTTTATATATGATAAAGCGAATGTTAAAGCAAGTGGAACAGATGGTAAATGGTACTGAATTAGCAGAGCAATATGAGGGAATTACTATTCAAGGCGTGTCTATTGATACGAGAAAAATTGAAAAAGGAAACTTGTATGTTCCGATTCAAGGGGAGCGCTTCGATGGACATGCTTTTGTAGATAAAGCTGTTGAAAATGGAGCTGTGGCTACATTATGGATGAAAGATGTAGCGAATCCACCTGAGAATCTTCCGGTTATTTTTGTAGAAGACACGCTATCGGCATTGCAAATGTTAGCGAAAAACTATCGCGATCAATTGGATGTTAAAGTTGTAGGTGTAACGGGTAGTAACGGTAAAACATCTACGAAAGATATTGTAACAAGTCTTCTTGCGACTAAATTCAAAGTGCAAAAAACAGAAGGGAACTTCAATAACCATATCGGATTACCTCTTACCATTTTAAACTTAGAAGAAAATACAGAAGTAGCAGTATTAGAGATGGGTATGTCAAGCCGAGGCGAAATTGAATTCTTATCTAAGTTAGCTCGTCCTAATGCAGCTATCATTACAAATATTGGTGAGGCACATTTAATGGATTTAGGATCTCGTGAGGCAATTGCTGAAGCGAAATTAGAAATTGTTACAGGATTACAAGAAGGTGGCGTGTTCGTATATAACGGAGATGAGCCTTTATTAACGAATCGTGTTCCTGGAATGAATTTAGCAGCAGAAACGGTTACGTTTGGTGATGCAAGAGCAAACGATTATTATCCCACGACTGTAACATTACAAGCAACTGGGACACATTTCAAAATGAATAGAGATGAAAATATTTCATTCTACTTACCGGTGTTAGGAAAACATAATGTGTATAATACACTTGCTTCAATGGCAATTGCGAAACATTTTGGTGTAACGTGGGAAGAGATGAAAGAAGGTTTAGTAACACTTCAAATGACGGGCATGCGTATGGAAATTGTGAAAACAAATAGTGGTTTAACAATTATCAACGATGCTTATAATGCAAGCCCGACGGCTATGGAAGCAGCATTCCATTTAATGAATGGTTTAGATGGTTTTGCTAAAAAAATCGTTGTGCTCGGTGATATGTTAGAACTTGGAGATCAAGAAGTACAGTTCCATTATGAGGTAGGAAAATTAATCGATCCAGCAAAAATCTCACATGTATTCACATACGGTAGATTAGGGGCTCAAATTGCTGAAGGAGCAAAAATTAATTTCCCTAATGAACGTGTAAAGGCGTATGATAATAAAGAAGAGTTAGTAAAAGATTTACAAGCAGTAGTCGATGTGAAAGATGTTGTATTAATAAAAGCATCTCGCGGTATGAAATTAGAAGAAGTAATTACGATGTTGAAATAATTGGTGTATATAAATAGGGATGATAGTTACGAAAATAGAAGAAACTTATAATAAGCGCTTACAGTAAATATAAAAAAATAAAAGTGAAGAAAAAAACTCTGAATATGAAAATAAGGTAACAGTTGGGTTTGCTTTTTACACATACAAAACTTATAATTGATAAAGTGTAATAACGTTTAGAAGTATTTTCGTGAAGAATATACGCCCGTTTATATACGTGAGCATTCAGGAAAAGGGCTTTTCCGCAAATTCGGAAAACGCCTTTTTTTAAATGATAAGTATAGGATAGAAAAGGAGAAGTAACATTGACATACATTTCGAGAATTAGGATTAAGTGATTCTTTACTGCAATCTGTTGAAAGTATGGGCTTTGAAGAGGCTACACCAATTCAAGCTGAAACAATTCCACATGCATTGCAAGGTAAAGATATTATTGGGCAAGCGCAAACAGGTACAGGGAAAACAGCAGCATTCGGATTACCACTATTAGATAAAGTGGATACACATAAAGAATCGGTTCAAGGTATTGTTATCGCGCCAACGCGTGAATTAGCAATTCAAGTTGGAGAAGAATTATACAAAATTGGTAAGCATAAACGCGTTCGTATTTTACCGATTTATGGTGGTCAAGATATTAACCGCCAAATTCGTGCTCTAAAAAAACACCCACACATTATTGTTGGTACGCCGGGTCGTATTTTAGATCATATTAACCGTAAAACACTTCGTCTGCAAAACGTAGAGACAGTTGTTCTTGACGAAGCGGATGAAATGTTAAACATGGGCTTCATTGAAGACATTGAAGCAATTTTAACAGATGTGCCAGAAACACATCAAACATTACTATTCTCAGCGACAATGCCGGATCCAATCCGCCGTATTGCTGAGCGTTTCATGACTGAGCCTCAACACATTAAAGTAAAAGCAAAAGAAGTAACAATGCCAAACATTCAGCAGTTCTATTTAGAAGTGCAAGAAAAGAAAAAGTTTGACGTGTTAACACGCTTATTAGATATTCAATCTCCAGAGCTTGCAATCGTATTTGGTCGTACAAAGCGTCGTGTTGATGAATTATCAGAAGCATTAAACTTACGTGGTTATGCTGCAGAAGGTATTCACGGTGATTTAACTCAGGCGAAACGTATGTCTGTATTACGTAAATTTAAAGAAGGTTCTATTGAAGTTCTTGTTGCAACAGACGTTGCTGCGCGTGGTCTTGATATTTCAGGCGTAACGCACGTATATAACTTCGATATTCCACAAGATCCAGAATCATACGTTCACCGTATCGGTCGTACTGGTCGTGCAGGTAAAAAAGGTATTGCAATGCTATTTGTAACACCACGTGAATCAGGACAATTAAAAAATATCGAGCGTACAACAAAACGTAAAATGGACCGTATGGATGCACCGACACTTGACGAGGCATTAGAAGGTCAACAACGTTTAATCGCTGAAAAGCTTCAAAGCACAATTGAAAATGAAAACTTAGCATACTACAAGCGTATTGCAGAAGAAATGTTAGAAGAAAATGACTCTGTAACAGTAGTAGCTGCTGCTTTAAAAATGATGACTAAAGAGCCGGATACAACTCCGATCGCTTTAACATCAGAACCACCTGTTGTTTCAAGAGGCGGCGGTTCTAAAAAACGCGGCGGTAACGGAGGCGGATACCGTGATGGTAACCGTAATCGTAGTCGTGATGGACGCGGCGGTGGCGATGGACGTAATCGTGACCGTAACCGTGATGGACGTAATCGTGACGGAAACCGTGATCGCAATCGTGATGGTAACCGCGATCGTAATCGTGATGGTGGTAGTCGTGGTCGTAGAGGTGAAGGCCAAGGTCGCCCTGGTTCTTCAAATGGACGCGGCGAAAGAAAACATCATAGCCGTCCACAAGCTTAATAAAAAAAAGAGAATGCCCTTTGCGGGCATTCTCTTTTTTTATTTCTATAATTGTGCATACTACATAATAGTTATGATAGAAAAGGGGCTGTTATATGCTTGTAAGGCTTGGTTACGTTGCGATGAGTGTGCATTTGAAGAATGCATCTCCATCTCAAACGATGACGTATGCACAGTTTCAGAAATTAGATGATCGTGATGCTGCAATTCGTAAGCTTGAAAGAATTGCTAATTCCAATTTAGAAAATTGTTTACGTTTATTAAAGCATAATAAAGGGCATGACATATCTTTCTTTCGGCTCAGTTCAAAGCTCATTCCTTTAGCGAATCATGAGGAATTGCTAGAGTGGAACTATATTCGTCCGTTAAAAGAAAATTTAAAAAAACTAGGTGAATATGCAGTTCATATGAATATGAGAATTGATTTCCATCCAGATCATTTTGTTGTACTAAATTCACCTGAAGAGAGTGTTTTTAAACAATCTGTAAAAACATTGCAGATGCACAAAAAATTATTAAAAGGTATGGGGATTGAACATAAGCAACGATGTGTACTGCATGTTGGAGGAGGATATAAAGATAAAGAACTTGCATTAGAGCGCTTTATAGAGAATTGGTCGAATGTCCCAAGGGGTATTCAAGAAATGATTATATTAGAAAATGATGATACAACCTTTACGTTAGAGGAAACATTATATTTAGGAGAAAAATTAGATATTCCCGTCGTATTTGACTTGCATCACCATATGATGAATAATGAGCAAGAAGATTGGTATGAAGATTGGGCACGTGTTGTTCATACGTGGGAAACGTCTTTGTTGCCGATTAAAATGCATATCTCTAGCCCTAGAGAGGGAAAAGATCCAAGAGCTCATGCAGATTATATTAATGTAGACGCATTTTTATCTTTTTTAAGAAGGATAAAGGGAAGTGTTCCGCAAATTGATTGTATGATTGAGGCGAAGATGAAGGATGAGTCTTTATTTCAATTAATGAGAGATTTAAGTGAACAAGTAGATGTAGAAATTATCGATGGTGCAAGCTTTTATATTAAATAAGCTTTGCACCATCGTTTTTTTTTGTTAAAAAAGGGGTTAAAATGCCACCGGTTATTAAACCTGTTAAATGACTGATCGGATTGGCAGAAGGGTTAAAGAAAGTAAATAGCAGTAATAGAAGTATCATAATTGAGAAAATGGCAATTTCTTTTGGTTTTGAAGAGCGGTATCGATTGTACAATAAAAATAACTGTGCACCTAATAGTCCGAAAATACCACCTGATGCACCTGCGTGAATATATTCAAGCGGCATAATAATATAAGAAGAAATATTTCCAGAAATTCCAGAGAGAAAAAATAGAATAAAAAAAGAAAAGTGTCCGAGTTGCTTTTCGATAGAAGAACCAAGAGCAAACAAAAAAATACTATTAGAAAGAAAATGTTGTAAGTCTACGTGTACGAGAAGAGAAGTTATGACACGCCACCATTCTCCTTTCGCGATATATTCATTAGAGGCTGCCAGTGGTAAGAGAAAAAAGTCGCCTAATATCATCATGACTAAATGAATAAGCAGTAAGGTAAGAATAGTCGGTTGTAAAGAAATATGAGTGGATCTTATTAGCATACGGTTACTATCACCCCTTTTGCATCAGAAAGATTCTCTGTTATTCTTATCAATATGAAAGAAGAAAGTTAAATAGAAGAAGGGGATTTTGAAATGATTATAGGGATTGGTATCGATATTATTGAATTAAATCGTATTGAAAAAATGCTAGATGGAAAGCTTAAATTTATGGAACGTATTTTAACGGAAAATGAACGTAATGTTGCTATGGAGCTGAAAGGAAGTCGCCTTACAGAGTTTGTAGCTGGAAGGTTTGCAGCGAAAGAGGCGTATTCAAAAGCTGTAGGTACTGGTATCGGAAAAGAAGTGAGTTTTTTAGATATTGAAGTGAAAAATGATGAAAGAGGTAAGCCAATTCTGATTACAAGTACAGAGTATATTGTTCATTTATCAATTAGTCATAGTAAGGAATTTGCTGTTGCTCAAGTTGTTTTAGAAAGCTTGTCACGCTAGTCTGCATATTTTATATCTTTGTCTCATATATTTGAGGTAGCGATAAGGAAGGTACATCTTCCATTCATTTATAGGGGCAAAGGGGCTGAATTGATGAAAAGGCGTCTGTTTTTAGTTCTTGTCGGTTTGTTGACCGTTTTTGTGTTGGCGGGTTGTATGGAAAAGAAGCAAGATGATGTCGTGAGAGATTTAGAATCAAAAGTAAAAGGGATGAAAAGTTATCAAGCTGAGGCAAAATTATCTATTAAAACAGGCAATGAGCCTCAAGAGTATAACGTAGAGATTTGGCATAAGGAACCGTCTTTTTATCGTGTGAATTTAAAAAATGCAAAAAAAGATCAGAGCCTAATTATTTTGAGAAATGAAGAAGGTGTATTTGTATTAACGCCAGCACTTAATAAGAGCTTCCGTTTTCAAAGTGATTGGCCGCAAAATAGTAGCCAGGCTTATTTATATGAATCACTTGTAAGAGATATTTTGCAGGACAAGAAAAACCTTACTTTTGAGAAAACAGATAAGTATTATATTTTTAAAACAAAAACAAACTATCAACATCAAAATATGTTGCCGAGACAAGAGATTACATTGAATAAGAGCGACTTGACTCCAGTTTCAGTGAAGTTAATGGATAATGATCAAAATGTTCTTGTGAAAGTAGATTTCTCTAAAGTGAAATTCGATGCGAAATTTGATAAAGGTGCATTTGATACGAAACAAAATATGTCTAGAGCGCAGGTAGATGTTCAAACAACAGCGAAAGAAGACAAACCGTTTGCTATTTTGTATCCACTTGATACACCACAAGGTATGACTCTGCAAGATGAAAAAGAGTTGAAGACAGACAGTGGCAAGCGTGCGATACTCACATACACTGGAAATAAGAAATCCTTTACTTTAATACAAGAAAAGGCAAAAGTTGCAGAGGCATCATCAGCGGTAAGTGTAAGTGGAGAACCAGTTGATCTTGGATTTACGATTGGTGCATTAACGAAAGACTCTGTAACGTGGTCGCATAACGGAGTAGAATATATGCTCGTGTCTAAAGGTTTAGAGCCGAAGGAGCTGTTAATGGTTGCTCGTTCAGTTACAGCGAAGCAGGTGAAGTAAACTTCTTAGACGTGGTGATATATGTGCACCACGTCTTTTCTTAGTTTGAAGGTGGATTTCATAAAAGAAGCATATAAAAGAATAAGCTTCGCATATCGTGTATAAGGAAGTGTATTTATGGAAGAAGCACCATTTTACCGTGACACTTGGGTGGAAGTGGATTTAGATGCCATTTATAACAACGTTACACATATTAAAGAGTTCATCCCAAGTAATGTAGAGATTTTTGCTGTAGTTAAAGCAAACGCATATGGGCACGATTATGTACCGGTGGCTAAAACGGCATTAGAAGCAGGTGCAACAAGGTTAGCTGTTGCTTTTTTAGATGAAGCTTTAGTGCTTCGGAGGGCTGGTATTACTGAGCCGATTTTAGTGTTAGGTCCCTCGCCGCCGCGTGATGTAAATGTAGCTGCTGAAAATGATGTAGCGCTAACGGTTTTTCAAAAAGAATGGGTGGACGAAGCAATTAAACTTTGGGATGGTTCATCTGTAATGAAATTCCATATTAACTTTGATAGTGGTATGGGGAGAATTGGAATACGTGAAAGAAAAGAGCTAAAAGAATTTTTAAAGAGTTTAGAGGGTGCACCGTTTTTAGAGTTAGAAGGAGTATACACGCATTTTGCAACGGCAGATGAAGTTGAGACTTCGTATTTTGATAAGCAATATAACACGTTCTTAGAGCAGTTAAGTTGGTTGAAAGAATTCGGAGTGGATCCTAAGTTTGTTCATACAGCTAATAGTGCTGCGACGTTACGTTTTCAAGGGATTACATTTAATGCAGTGCGAATTGGGATTGCAATGTATGGATTATCTCCTTCTGTAGAAATACGTCCTTTTTTACCATTTGAATTAGAACCGGCGCTATCACTTCATACGAAAGTCGCTCATATTAAACAGGTAATTAAAGGTGATGGAATTAGTTATAACGTCACCTACCGAACGAAAACTGAAGAATGGATTGCGACTGTAGCGATTGGCTATGCAGATGGGTGGCTTAGGAGGTTACAAGGATTTGAAGTGCTTATAAATGGTAAAAGGGTACCGATTGTAGGGCGAGTAACAATGGATCAGTTCATGATTCATCTTCCTTGTGAAGTGCCACTTGGTACGAAAGTTACGCTTATTGGAAGGCAAGGAGATGAGTATATTAGCGCTACAGAGGTTGCGGAATACTCAGGGACTATTAATTATGAAATTATTGCAACGATCAGTTTCCGTGTGCCGAGAATATTTATACGGAATGGTAAGGTTGTAGAGATAATTAATTACTTGAACAATATATAGAAGGTAGTATGATTGCTTCTTGTCATTGGAGTGACTGTTCATTGCTGGATAATAAGCTCTTTTTGATGAGAAGCTTTTTACTTATAATCATTTTTTATATAAGTTGCACGTAAGTTTTGAAGAGGAGTTCTATTGTTTTTAGTTAGTTATGAGATAAAAAATTTAAGAAGATGAATGTTTTGTTTGTGAATTGGAAAACATAAGCAAGGAATAAGGAAGTCTTTGCAACAGGCTCCATACAATGGTATTATTACAATAGGTGTCATATATATATTTGGGTGTGTAGTTGACGGTGGAGGTGTATTTTTGTGTCCGAATCAAGTGTAACTACTGAAATCGTGGTTCGGTTGCCAAAGCAAATGGTAACGGAATTGGACGGAATTGGAAAACAAGAGAATAAGAATCGCCATGAACTAATTTGCCAGGCAACACAATTGTTATTGCGTCAACATAAGACGAAGAAACGCTACCAACATGAATCAATGCGACGTGGGTACATTGAAATGGGAAAAATTAATCTTGGTATTGCATCTGAAGCTTTCTTAGCAGAGTATGAAGCAGCTCATACAGTAGAACGCTTAGTTAGCGGGGGGTAATATTTTGATTGTAAAACGCGGCGACGTGTATTTTGCAGACCTTTCCCCAGTTGTTGGTTCTGAGCAAGGAGGCGTTCGTCCGGTTCTTGTCATTCAAAATGACATCGGAAATCGTTTTAGTCCAACGGTGATTGTAGCGGCTATTACTGCACAGATTCAAAAAGCGAAATTACCCACTCATGTGGAAATTGATGCGAAAAAGTACGGTTTTGAGAGAGATTCTGTTATTTTACTTGAGCAGATTCGAACAATCGATAAGCAGCGCTTAACGGACAAAATCACTCACTTAGATGAAGTGATGATGATTCGTGTAGATGAAGCGCTACAAATTAGTTTAGGACTAATAGATTTTTAAATCGGCAGTTTAAGTTGCTCTCTTTGAAGGGCAACTTTTTTTATTATAGAGGAGGTTACGGTTGTATATGGAAATGGTAGATAATCGACAAGCGTTAATGAAAATGTTAGTGAAAGAATTAGGCTTTACCGAAAAGCAAGTTCGTCATGTTATTCAATTAACAGAAGAAGGTAACACAGTTCCATTTATTGCTCGTTACCGAAAAGAATGGACAGGCTCTTTAGATGAGGTGCAAATTCGTACGATTTTAGAGAGATGGCAATATATGATGCAACTTGAAGATAGGAAGGAAGAAGTTCTTCGTCTTATTGATGAGAAGGGGAAACTGACAGAAGAGCTACGACAGCAAATTGTTAAAGCTACAAAGTTGCAAGAAGTAGAAGATCTATATCGTCCATATAAAGAGAAAAGAAGAACGAAAGCGACAGTTGCTAAAGAAAAAGGATTAGAACCATTAGCTGAATGGTTATTGTCATATAAGAAAGAAGATCCGGCTAAAAAGGCAGTGGAATTTATTAATGTAGAGAAAGAAGTGCAATCTGCAGAAGAAGCTTTACAAGGTGCACAAGACATTATTGCAGAAATGGTTTCAGATGAAGCTGCGTATCGTAGTTGGATTCGAAATGTTACTTTTAGAAAAGGTGTTATGTCTTCTTCCGTGAAAGATGAAGAAAAAGATGAAAAGAATATATATGAAATGTATTACAGTTATGAAGAACCATTGCAAAAAGTAGTACCACATCGTGTATTAGCAATGAATCGTGGCGAGAAAGAAGATATATTGAGAGTTGCTGTTGTTCCACCAGTAGATGAGATAGTAACCTTCTTAAATAAGAAAGTAATTCGTGATAACGATTCGAAAAGTGCACATTATGTACAATTAGCGATTGAAGATGGTTATAAACGATTAATTCAATCTTCAATCGAAAGAGAGATTCGTAAAGAATTAACAGAAACAGCTGAAGAACAAGCAATACATATTTTTTCTGAGAACTTACGTAACTTATTATTACAACCTCCGATGAAAGGGAAAGTCGTGCTAGCGGTAGATCCGGCATATAGAACTGGTTGTAAATTGTCTGTAGTAGATGATACGGGGAAAGTACTACATATCGATGTTATTTATCCGCATCCACCTGTTCGTAAATATGATGATGCAAAAACGAAAGTTCTTTCTATTATAGATAAATATCAAGTTGAAATGATTGCAATTGGTAATGGGACAGCATCTAGAGAAACAGAAGAGTTTATAGTAGATGTATTACAAAGCGTGAACCGAGATGTCTTTTATATTATTGTAAATGAAGCGGGTGCTAGTGTATATTCAGCTTCTGATTTAGCCCGTGAGGAATTCCCAAATTTACAAGTTGAAGAGAGAAGTGCCGTTTCTATTGGGAGACGTCTGCAAGATCCACTTGCTGAACTTGTGAAAATTGATCCTAAATCAGTTGGGGTTGGACAATACCAACATGATGTATCTCAAAAGAGACTGAATGAGTCATTAACATTTGTAGTAGAAACAGCTGTTAACCAAGTTGGGGTTAATGTAAATACGGCTTCGGTTGCATTGTTACAATATGTTTCAGGTTTATCGAAAACTGTTGCGAAAAATATTGTAGCAAAGAGAGAAGAAGATGGGAAATTCACGAAGCGCACGGAATTAAAGAAAATCCCACGTTTAGGTGCAAAGACTTATGAACAATGTATAGGTTTCTTACGTATACTAGAAGGAGCGAATCCATTAGATCGAACAGGTATTCATCCAGAGCAATATAAAAATGTTGAATTGTTATTGAAGAGTCTAGGGTTATCGATAGATGACGTAGGACAACCGCAATTACAAAAGAGATTGGAAGAAGTAGAGATTTCTAAGTTATCTCAAGAAACAGGAGTTGGGGAGCCGACGTTAGTTGATATTATAGATGCGCTTATTAGTCCTGAACGAGATATGAGGGATGAGTTGCCTAAACCACTTTTGAAAAAAGGGATTTTGAAATTAGAAGATTTAAAACGTGGTATGGAACTAGAAGGAACAGTTCGTAACGTTGTTGATTTTGGTGCTTTTGTTGATGTTGGTGTAAAGCAAGATGGTTTAGTACATATTTCTAAACTTAGCAAACAGTTTGTAAAGCATCCGTTAGATGTTGTATCAGTAGGGCAAATTGTAAAAGTATGGGTAGATGATATTGATACAAAAAAAGGACGCGTTGCACTATCTATGTTGCCGATTGAATAGTAAGAGAAGAGAGCAGATGAAACTGCTCTTTTTTTATGAAATAAAAAGTGTAATGGATTATGAGCTTTGATGTATTTTGCTATAATAAAACCAGCATTCATTTAATAACTTAATTTGATACCGGTTTTTTTCGAAATATGCACGTTGCATTTGTTTTTTTAGCCACGTAGGCATAGGAATCCCTCCTTGTTTAATCCTGCTCTCAAAAATCTAAAATGCTATTGATGAGAGGTTGGTGAGTGGATTTCTATTCATGTTTTGTTTTTAGAAACCACGCTTCTTACATGAGGATGGGTATATGTACTATTTAATATATGTATAAGAAGGGAGAAAAGTGTAAAAATATTTTTTTGTTTAGGAGGAATGAGAGTGGATGAGCAAGAAATTCAGCGACTAGTGGAAGAAGTGTCACTACAATACTTTGAGATGCCGTTCTTACATAAAGCGGTGTTTAATAATAGATTACGTACAACTGGTGGGCGTTATTTATTGAAGAGTCATAATATCGAACTGAATTATCGATATTACGAATTGTATGGTGAAGAAGAGTTAGTCGGGATTATTAAACATGAGCTTTGTCATTATCACTTACATATTGCAGGAAGAGGGTATAAGCACGGGGACAGGGATTTTCGTGAGTTGTTAAAGAAAGTTGATGCACCACGTTTTTGTAAACGAATGATTAATGAAGAGAAGGAAAAAAAGATTTATAAGTATGAATGTATGGAGTGTTCACTTCAATATGTAAGAAGGCGTCAAATAAATATAAAAAGATATGTCTGTGGAAAGTGTAAAGGGAAACTCAAACCGATATCGAAAACATCTTGACAGTAAAAACGCAATCCAGTATATTATAAACATGTCACGTTTGAACAAGATGTTGTTAAAAACTTCTTGACTTACAGAGAGAATTTTTATAAGATACAAATTGTCTTCATTATTCCGCAGTAGCTCAGTGGTAGAGCTATCGGCTGTTAACCGATCGGTCGTAGGTTCGAGTCCTACCTGCGGAGCCATACAGAGAAGTACCCAAGTGGCTCAAGGGGCTCCCCTGCTAAGGGAGTAGATCGCTAACGCGGTGCGAGGGTTCGAATCCCTTCTTCTCTGCCATACATATTGGCCCGTTGGTCAAGTGGTTAAGACACCGCCCTTTCACGGCGGTAACACGGGTTCGAATCCCGTACGGGTCACCACTTCGGAGGATTAGCTCAGCTGGGAGAGCACCTGCCTTACAAGCAGGGGGTCGGCGGTTCGATCCCGTCATCCTCCACCATATAATTTTATATGAATAGTATTGTCGCGGGGTGGAGCAGCACGGTAGCTCGTCGGGCTCATAACCCGAAGGTCGCAGGTTCAAATCCTGTCCCCGCAACCAAATGGTCCCGTGGTGTAGTGGTTAACATGCCTGCCTGTCACGCAGGAGATCGCCGGTTCGACCCCGGTCGGGACCGCCATTTTAACTTCTGCTATATAGCAGTTGTTTTTTATTGGACATTATGTTACAATAACATTTGTCTTTGAAAAGAAGATAATTATTTCGATGGGCTATAGCCAAGCGGTAAGGCAACGGACTTTGACTCCGTCATGCGCTGGTTCGAATCCAGCTAGCCCAGCCATTTACGAGCCATTAGCTCAGTTGGTAGAGCATCTGACTTTTAATCAGAGGGTCGAAGGTTCGAGTCCTTCATGGCTCACTTTTGTTTTTTCCGCGCGGTCGTGGCGGAACGGCAGACGCGCTAGGTTGAGGGCCTAGTGGGGGAAACCCCGTGGAGGTTCAAGTCCTCTCGGCCGCATCAAAAAAATCTTAAAAAAGTGCTTGCATTTGAAAATGTAGTATGATAAGATAATTGAGTCGCCAAATTACAACGACGAAAAAACATCATGAATAAGCGCCCGTAGCTCAATTGGATAGAGCGTTTGACTACGGATCAAGAGGTTAGGGGTTCGACTCCTCTCGGGCGCGCCAATTACGGGAAGTGGCTCAGCTTGGTAGAGCACCTGGTTTGGGACCAGGGGG
>NC_004722.1:247500-265000 GCF_000007825.1 Bacillus cereus ATCC 14579
GCGAGTTACGATCCCGTGCGAGGTTAAGCTGAAGAGGCGGAGCCGCAGCGAAAGCGAGTCTGAATAGGGCGTTTAGTACGTGGTCGTAGACCCGAAACCAGGTGATCTACCCATGTCCAGGGTGAAGTTCAGGTAACACTGAATGGAGGCCCGAACCCACGCACGTTGAAAAGTGCGGGGATGAGGTGTGGGTAGCGGAGAAATTCCAATCGAACCTGGAGATAGCTGGTTCTCCCCGAAATAGCTTTAGGGCTAGCCTTAAGTGTAAGAGTCTTGGAGGTAGAGCACTGATTGGACTAGGGGTCCTCATCGGATTACCGAATTCAGTCAAACTCCGAATGCCAATGACTTATCCTTAGGAGTCAGACTGCGAGTGATAAGATCCGTAGTCAAAAGGGAAACAGCCCAGACCGCCAGCTAAGGTCCCAAAGTGTGTATTAAGTGGAAAAGGATGTGGAGTTGCTTAGACAACTAGGATGTTGGCTTAGAAGCAGCCACCATTTAAAGAGTGCGTAATAGCTCACTAGTCGAGTGACTCTGCGCCGAAAATGTACCGGGGCTAAATACACCACCGAAGCTGCGGATTGATACCAATGGTATCAGTGGTAGGGGAGCGTTCTAAGGACAGTGAAGTCAGACCGGAAGGACTGGTGGAGTGCTTAGAAGTGAGAATGCCGGTATGAGTAGCGAAAGACGGGTGAGAATCCCGTCCACCGAATGCCTAAGGTTTCCTGAGGAAGGCTCGTCCGCTCAGGGTTAGTCAGGACCTAAGCCGAGGCCGACAGGCGTAGGCGATGGACAACAGGTTGATATTCCTGTACCACCTCTTTATCGTTTGAGCAATGGAGGGACGCAGAAGGATAGAAGAAGCGTGCGATTGGTTGTGCACGTCCAAGCAGTTAGGCTGATAAGTAGGCAAATCCGCTTATCGTGAAGGCTGAGCTGTGATGGGGAAGCTCCTTATGGAGCGAAGTCTTTGATTCCCCGCTGCCAAGAAAAGCTTCTAGCGAGATAAAAGGTGCCTGTACCGCAAACCGACACAGGTAGGCGAGGAGAGAATCCTAAGGTGTGCGAGAGAACTCTGGTTAAGGAACTCGGCAAAATGACCCCGTAACTTCGGGAGAAGGGGTGCTTTCTTAACGGAAAGCCGCAGTGAATAGGCCCAAGCGACTGTTTAGCAAAAACACAGCTCTCTGCGAAGCCGTAAGGCGAAGTATAGGGGGTGACACCTGCCCGGTGCTGGAAGGTTAAGGAGAGGGGTTAGCGTAAGCGAAGCTCTGAACTGAAGCCCCAGTAAACGGCGGCCGTAACTATAACGGTCCTAAGGTAGCGAAATTCCTTGTCGGGTAAGTTCCGACCCGCACGAAAGGTGTAACGATTTGGGCACTGTCTCAACCAGAGACTCGGTGAAATTATAGTACCTGTGAAGATGCAGGTTACCCGCGACAGGACGGAAAGACCCCGTGGAGCTTTACTGTAGCCTGATATTGAATTTTGGTACAGTTTGTACAGGATAGGCGGGAGCCATTGAAACCGGAGCGCTAGCTTCGGTGGAGGCGCTGGTGGGATACCGCCCTGACTGTATTGAAATTCTAACCTACGGGTCTTATCGACCCGGGAGACAGTGTCAGGTGGGCAGTTTGACTGGGGCGGTCGCCTCCTAAAGTGTAACGGAGGCGCCCAAAGGTTCCCTCAGAATGGTTGGAAATCATTCGTAGAGTGCAAAGGCATAAGGGAGCTTGACTGCGAGACCTACAAGTCGAGCAGGGACGAAAGTCGGGCTTAGTGATCCGGTGGTTCCGCATGGAAGGGCCATCGCTCAACGGATAAAAGCTACCCCGGGGATAACAGGCTTATCTCCCCCAAGAGTCCACATCGACGGGGAGGTTTGGCACCTCGATGTCGGCTCATCGCATCCTGGGGCTGTAGTCGGTCCCAAGGGTTGGGCTGTTCGCCCATTAAAGCGGTACGCGAGCTGGGTTCAGAACGTCGTGAGACAGTTCGGTCCCTATCCGTCGTGGGCGTAGGAAATTTGAGAGGAGCTGTCCTTAGTACGAGAGGACCGGGATGGACGCACCGCTGGTGTACCAGTTGTTCTGCCAAGGGCATAGCTGGGTAGCTATGTGCGGAAGGGATAAGTGCTGAAAGCATCTAAGCATGAAGCCCCCCTCAAGATGAGATTTCCCATAGCGTAAGCTAGTAAGATCCCTGAAAGATGATCAGGTTGATAGGTTCGAGGTGGAAGCATGGTGACATGTGGAGCTGACGAATACTAATAGATCGAGGACTTAACCATATAATATGAAGCAAATGTTATCTAGTTTTGAAGGAATATGCCTTCATAGTTTGGTGATGATGGCAGAGAGGTCACACCCGTTCCCATACCGAACACGGAAGTTAAGCTCTCTAGCGCCGATGGTAGTTGGGACCTTGTCCCTGTGAGAGTAGGACGTCGCCAAGCTATTTATATTGTCGCGGGGTGGAGCAGCACGGTAGCTCGTCGGGCTCATAACCCGAAGGTCGCAGGTTCAAATCCTGTCCCCGCAACCAAATGGTCCCGTGGTGTAGTGGTTAACATGCCTGCCTGTCACGCAGGAGATCGCCGGTTCGACCCCGGTCGGGACCGCCATTTCATATAAAGAAAAGAACGAAACAAGTTGTTTCGTATTTTTTTATTTGTTTTAACAAAAAACTAATAAAGACAGTCAAACTATCCTTAGGACAACTCCTAAGGACTTTTTTATATATTCAAAACCTGTATAATAAAGAGCAGAGAACATTGTGAGTAAAGTAGGTGAAGTCTGTGAGTAAATATGAAGTAACAACAAAATCTTCTGAGGAAACACAAAGGTTATCAGAAAAACTAGGTGAGCTCGTAGAGGCACAAGACGTAATTATTTTAGAAGGAGATCTTGGAGCTGGTAAGACGACTTTTACAAAGGGACTAGCAAAAGGTCTTGGAGTGAAAAGAGTTGTAAATAGTCCTACCTTTAATATCATCAAAGAATATAAAGGAAGATTACCGCTATATCATATGGACGTGTATCGCTTAGCAGAAAGTGAAGAGGACTTAGGCTTTGATGAATATTTCTACGGTGAAGGAATTACGGTAGTAGAATGGGCTCATTTAATAGAAGCATATTTACCGAATGAAAAGTTACAAATTAGTTTATTCCATGCTGGAGATGACACAAGAAAAATTATACTCGAGCCAATTGGAGATCGCTATATTAGATTATGTGAGGAGCTATTACAAGATGAAAGTACTAGCAATTGATACTTCAAATTACGTAATGGGTGTATCCCTTATTGAGGAAGAAAACGTAATTGGGGAAATCATTACAAATTTAACAAAAAACCATT
The DNA here is from genome assembly GCF_000007825.1 of Bacillus cereus ATCC 14579. NCBI lineage: Bacteria > Bacillati > Bacillota > Bacilli > Caryophanales > Bacillaceae > Bacillus > Bacillus cereus. The sequence continues at coordinate 250,864 of NC_004722.1, forward strand.
CTGTACGTCTTATGCCAGCTGTAGAGAAACTGTTAAAAGAGTGTGGCGTAAAACCGAAGGAATTAACTAAAATCGTTGTAGCTGCTGGACCTGGATCCTATACAGGTGTTCGTATAGGCGTGACAGCGGCGAAAACATTAGCTTGGTCACTTCAAATACCAATTGTAGGTGTATCAAGTTTAGAGGTAGTAGCTGCAAACGGTGCTAACTTTAACGGGTTAATTTGTCCTTTATTTGATGGAAGACGTGGGCAAATTTATACTGGGTTATATACATATGAAGGAGAGCAGTTAACTTCAATAGAAGAAGACCGAATTATTCTTATTGTAGACTGGTTGCAAATGTTAAAAGATAAAGGACAGCCTGTTTTATTTATCGGTAACGATGTTAAATTGCATAAAGAAACAATTATAGAACATTTAGGTGATCAAGCTGTATTCGCTCCATTTACTAAAAATAACCCAAGACCAAGTGAGCTAGCATTCTTAGGATTACAAAAAGAAGAACAAGATGTGCATACGTTTGTTCCAAGCTATCTTCGTTTAGCTGAAGCTGAAACAAAGTGGTTAGAAAGTCAAAACAAGTAGGAGCTTGCAGAAGATGGATATGATATTTAGAAAGATGGAGCTTGATGATATTGCTCAAATTGTAGCTATTGAAGAAGCGTCTTTTTCAACTCCTTGGACTGCAGATGCCTTTCACCGTGAATTAACGATGAATGAACATGCACATTATATTGTGTTAGAAAAAGATGGTCGTGTAGTCGGGTATTGTGGATTGTGGATAATTATTGATGAATCACATATAACAAATATAGCTATTTTGCCAGAATACCGAGGTCAAAAGTTAGGAGATGCCCTATTGAAAGCAGTTATTTCTGAAGCGAAAGAACTAGGGGTAAAAACAATGACACTTGAAGTACGTGTATCAAATGAAGTAGCAAAGCAGTTATACAGAAAATACGGATTTCAAAATGGTGGGATTCGTAAACGATACTATGCAGACAATCAGGAAGATGGTCTCGTAATGTGGGTGAATATATAATGGAAAAAAATACGATTATACTTGGTATTGAAACAAGTTGTGATGAAACAGCAGTAGCAGTTGTTAAAAATGGAACGGAAATTATTGCGAATGTCGTTGCATCACAAATTGAAAGTCATAAACGTTTTGGCGGCGTTGTACCAGAGATTGCATCACGTCATCATGTAGAAGAAATTACAGTTGTGTTAGAAGAAGCTTTAAAGGAAGCAAACATCACATTTGATGATATTGATGCAATTGCTGTAACAGAAGGTCCTGGTTTAGTAGGAGCACTTCTAATTGGAGTAAATGCAGCGAAGGCAGTAGCGTTTGCACATGATATTCCGTTAGTCGGTGTTCATCATATTGCTGGTCATATTTATGCGAACCGTTTAGTAAAAGAAGTTCAATTCCCGTTATTATCACTTGTTGTATCTGGTGGGCATACAGAACTTGTTTATATGAAAGAACATGGTTCATTCGAAGTAATTGGTGAAACACGAGACGATGCAGCTGGAGAAGCATATGATAAAGTAGCTCGTACGTTATCTATGCCATATCCAGGTGGTCCTCATATTGATCGCCTTGCACATGAAGGAGAACCGACAATTGATTTGCCTCGTGCATGGCTAGAACCGGATTCGTATGATTTTAGCTTTAGTGGATTGAAATCAGCAGTTATCAACACTGTGCATAACGCAAAACAGCGCGGTATAGAAATTGCACCAGAAGATTTAGCGGCAAGTTTCCAAGAAAGTGTAATAGATGTACTTGTAACGAAAGCAGCTCGTGCAGCAGAAGCTTATAATGTAAAGCAATTACTTCTTGCTGGTGGAGTAGCTGCTAATAAAGGACTTCGTGCGCGATTAGAAGAGGAATTTGCACAAAAAGAAAACATTGAATTAATTATTCCGCCGCTATCTTTATGCACAGATAATGCAGCGATGATTGCAGCGGCAGGGACTATTGCTTATGAACAAGGTAAGCGTGCAACATTAGCCTTAAATGCAAATCCAGGATTAGATATTGAAGCATAGTTATACACATAATTAACCACAGGTTGTGGATAAAACCCATATTATCTGTTGATAATGTGGGTTTTATTGTGTATATAAAATGTTGATAACTTTTTTACTGACCGTGGATAATGTGGAAAAGTTATTTTGATGTTTATTTTATAAAGGTGGATATGTGTATAAACTTGTGGATAAATAGGTTGATGTCAGACCTTTGAATTTGTTCTTTTTCGGGAAATAAAAAGCAAGAAGATATCCCCGAAAAACATTTTGAAACATCTCCCCATTATAGAAGATGCTAATATTGTCAATCTTTGTCGTTAAAAAGATATTTCGTGTCGAATTGTTAATATATATAGGGTTACAATAGATATATTTAAAAAATCGTTAGTATATTCTAAGTTACGATAGATATATTCAAAAAATTGTTTAAGTACTAAAAAAAGATGTCACATAGTCAAAAATCCTGACTTATGAGACATCTTCCTTATTTAAATATGCTTATACATGCAGCTCTTCCCATTCTGCCATACAAGTTTCAAGTTGTTCTTGTAGCGTTTGCTTTTTAGTTGTAATTTCACTAGCTTTTTCATAATCTGCATATATTTCTGGTAAGCAAAGTTGATCTTCTAACGTAGCAATTTCTTCTTCTAATTCCACTATACTTTGTTCTAGCTCTTCAATTTTTCTAGTGCGTTGACGCTCTAGTTTTTTACGCTCTTTTTCTTCTAAATAATTTAATTTCTCTTGTGCAACCACCTTTTGAACAGGAACGTCACTTTCTTGCTGTTCAAGTTCTGCACGTTCAATCATTTCATTTTTCTTTTCAACGTAGTAATCGTAATCCCCTAAATATTCCTGTGCACCTTCTGTTGATAACTCAACCACAGTCGTTGTTACACGGTTAATAAAGTAGCGGTCATGTGAGACGAATAGAAGAGTCCCTGGGTAATCAATTAAAGCATTCTCCAAAATCTCTTTACTATTTAAATCAAGGTGGTTCGTAGGCTCATCTAGAATTAACAAATTTGACTTTTGCATCATAAGTTTTGCAAGAGCTAATCGAGCTTTTTGTCCACCACTAAGGGAAGATACTGGTTTCAGTACATCATCTCCTGTGAATAAAAAATTCCCAAGTATAGTACGGATTTCTTTTTCCGGTTGCAGTGGATATTCATCCCATAGTTCATTTAAAACCCGTTTAGAAGATGTTAAGTTTGCTTGTTCTTGATCATAATAACCAACAGATACATTTGATCCGAAAGAAACATCACCATTTAATAGTGGTAACTTATTCACAATGGATTTTAACAATGTGGATTTCCCAATTCCGTTTGGACCAACTAAAGCAACACTATCTCCGCGAGTTAAGCGCATAGTTACATGTTCAATTATAGGGTTTCCATCATAGCCGATGGTTGCATCATTTACTTGTAAAACATCATTTCCACTTTGTTTTTCAATATCGAAGTGGAATGATGCTGACTTAGAATCCCCTAATGGTCTCGTTAATAATTCCATTCTGTCTAGTTGTTTACGGCGACTTTGAGCACGTTTCGTTGTAGAAGCGCGAGCTATATTCTTTTGAACGAAGTCCTCAAGTTTTGCGATTTCATCTTGTTGTTTTTCGTAACGTTTCATTTCTTGCTCATATAATGCTGATTTTAAGTCTAAATATTTACTGTAGTTACCAACAAATCGTCTGCTTTCTTTATTCGAAATTTCATATACTTGTGTAACGAGTTTGTCTAAGAAATAACGGTCATGTGAGACGATTAATATTGCGCCAGGATAACCTTGCAAATATTGCTCAAGCCATGTTAATGTTTCGATGTCTAAATGGTTTGTAGGCTCGTCCAAAATAAGTAAGTCTGGTTTTGTTAATAATAATTTCCCGAGAGCTAATCTTGTTTTTTGCCCGCCGCTTAAAGTAGAGATCGTCGTCTGGTGCGTTTCAACTGGGAAGCCAAGGCCGCTTAAAATGGAGCGAATATCCGCTTCATATTGATATCCACCTTGATCTTTATAATTGAGTTGTAGTTGGTCATAATCAGCTAACAATCTTTCATATGTAGCTTCGTTTGAAAAGTTTTTTTCTTTTCCCATTTCTTGCTCAAGCCTTCGAAGTTTTGTCTCCATTTGCTGTAAGTGGGTAAAGACGGTTAGCATTTCATCCCAAATTGTTAAAGACGTTTCTAGTCCAGTATTTTGAGCTAAATATCCGATTGAGACATCTTTCGGTTTTATAATTTCGCCACCATCATGAGATAATTCACCAGCGATAATTTTTAATAATGTAGATTTTCCTGCTCCATTCCTTCCAACTAATGCGATACGATCTTTTGTTTGTACTTCCAATTTTATGTTTGCAAGAATCGTTTCTGCACCGTATAATTTCGAAAGCGCGTTTACTTGTAATAAAATCAATGTTTTCACCTCAAATAATTTCTTAACTTTGCCATGTTTATATTTCTCAATCATACTAAAAATAGTGTATAGTTTAAAATAAAGAGAGAATACTTCTTCTCTTTATTATACAAGGAATTTAATGAGTGCTAAACTTCTGTATTTGATTAAAGTATATGAATAAAGATAGGAAGAGAGGAGAGGTCATATGGATCAGCAAAAGATTCCACAAGCCACTGCTAAAAGATTGCCTCTATACTATCGATTTATCCAAAACTTATCTCTTTCTGGTAAGCAGCGTGTTTCATCGGCCGAATTGAGTGAGGCAGTAAAAGTAGATTCCGCAACAATACGAAGAGATTTTTCGTATTTTGGAGCGTTAGGGAAAAAGGGATATGGATATAACGTAAATTATTTATTATCATTTTTCCGCGAAACACTTGATCAAGATGATATAACACGTGTAGCACTTATTGGAGTAGGTAATTTAGGGACCGCTTTCTTACATTATAATTTCACGAAAAACAATAATACAAAAATTGAAATGGCATTTGATGTTAGTGAAGAGAAAGTTGGAACAGAAATCGGGGGCATTCCTGTATATCATTTAGATGAATTAGAAGAGAGATTATCAAATGATATACAAGTGGCAATATTAACAGTACCGGCTACAGTAGCACAAGCTGTAGCAGATAGATTAGCTGAAACAAGCGTGCACGGTATTTTGAATTTCACACCAGCGCGATTAAACGTATCAGAGAATATTAGAATTCATCATATTGACTTAGCTGTAGAGTTACAAACATTAGTTTACTTTTTGAAAAACTATCCACAATAAAACGCAGAGGAAGCGACCTCTGCGTTTTATTATTGTTTCTTCTTTGTGAATTTAACTAATATAAGGCGAAGTGCCAAATTAAAATCAATTGTTGCCATAACTGCAAATAGTATTGTCCACATATTCCAGATTGTATCTGTCACGTTCGTAATGGCGAAGCGTGTAAAGATACATCCAAGAAGGAAGTATAGTGCAGCCATGAACAATGGTGAGTTTCTCATACAAAAAATCCTCCGATAAAGCCTTGCATTTTTTCAGCTTCTTTAATCATTTCTTGAATTTGTTCATTGCTCATAAAAATTTGCCCAATAGCGACTAATGTATTCATCGCAACATGAGCTGCAATCGGAACGATAATACGTTTCGTCTTCACATATAAGAAGGCGAATACGAGCCCCATAGCAGTGTATACCAATAAGTGAGTAAAATCAAAATGAATTGTTGCGAATACAAGCGAACTAATGATAGCTGCGATAAAGAAGTTAAACTTCTTATAAAGCGTGCCGAATAGAATTTTTCTAAATACGATTTCTTCTAAGATAGGTCCAATTATAGATACAACAATAAGGAACCAAGGTATCGTTCTTGCGATGTCCAACAGTCTGTCTGTATTCTCAGATCCACGTGGAACCCCAAATACATACATTTCAATCATACCTGCAATGGATTGTGAGATGATTGCTAAGAAGAACCCGATAAAAATCCATCCAATAGTAGCTGGAACAGAAGAGCGCATTGGATCTAAATGCCTGTCACGAATATCTGTTCTAAGTAACCAAAGCACGATACATAATGCAATAAAGAAGCTAATGATTGCCCAGTGTCCCGTTATGATTTGTCCTTTTTCTTCAATGGTAAATCCTCTATTATCATAGAGTCCTGTTTTTAGGAGAAGTGGTAATCCAACAACGCCAGATAACTGCATTAAAATGTATGTAACGATAATCCACCAGTATTGTTTCTTCAAATGGTTTAACCATCCTTTCTAACTATAGTGTATGAGATAAGTTAGGATAACATGTAAATATGCTACCTACGATATAAACCTCTTGAATTATGTTTTTTTCGTAAATCCTTATTTGAAATTATAATAGAAGACAGGAGAAAGTTGTATGTGTAGCGAAAACAACTTAGGGTGTCCTTTCATATTGTAACATACGAGCAGTGGAAACAACGATTCATATAGTAAAGGCAGTATTGTATATAGAAAGTTTATATAGTGATTTGCGAAAAAATTATGATTTTTTTACTTGCAAAAGAAATTGAGATTATTTATTATTATAAGTGTGTTAGCACTCGGATGACTTGAGTGCTAATAAAAGAAATTTACATAACAAAATGAGGAGGTTATTGTTCATGCTAAAGCCATTAGGTGATCGCGTTGTAATTGAGCTTGTTCAAGCAGAAGAAAAAACAGCAAGTGGTATTGTATTACCAGATACTGCAAAAGAAAAACCACAAGAGGGTAAAGTTGTTGCAGTAGGTACTGGTCGAGTGCTTGAGAATGGTGAGCGTGTTGCTTTAGAGGTAGCAGCAGGTGATCTTATCATCTTCTCAAAATATGCAGGTACTGAAGTGAAATATGAAGGTACAGACTACTTGATTTTACGTGAAAGTGACATTTTAGCAGTTATCGGTTAATTATATAAATCTTAAAAAATCCAAGGGGGTCAATTATTATGGCAAAAGATATTAAATTTAGTGAAGAAGCACGTCGTTCGATGCTTCGCGGTGTCGACACTCTTGCAAACGCAGTAAAAGTTACGCTTGGACCAAAAGGTCGTAACGTTGTACTTGAGAAAAAATTTGGTTCACCACTTATTACAAATGATGGTGTAACAATCGCAAAAGAAATCGAATTAGAAGATGCATTCGAAAACATGGGTGCGAAATTAGTAGCAGAAGTTGCTAGCAAAACAAATGACGTAGCTGGTGACGGAACAACAACTGCAACTGTATTAGCGCAAGCTATGATTCGTGAAGGTCTTAAAAACGTAACAGCTGGTGCGAACCCAATGGGGCTTCGTAAAGGTATCGAAAAAGCTGTTACTGCTGCAATTGAAGAATTAAAAACGATTTCTAAACCAATCGAAGGCAAATCTTCTATCGCACAAGTAGCTGCTATTTCTGCAGCTGACGAAGAAGTAGGTCAATTAATCGCTGAAGCAATGGAGCGCGTTGGTAACGACGGCGTTATTACTTTAGAAGAGTCTAAAGGATTCACAACAGAATTAGACGTAGTAGAAGGTATGCAATTTGATCGTGGATATGCATCTCCTTACATGATTACTGATTCTGACAAAATGGAAGCAGTTCTTGATAACCCATACATCTTAATTACTGACAAAAAGATTTCTAACATTCAAGAAATCTTACCAGTATTAGAGCAAGTGGTACAACAAGGTAAACCACTTCTTATCATTGCTGAAGATGTAGAAGGCGAAGCTTTAGCTACATTAGTAGTGAACAAACTTCGTGGTACATTCAACGTAGTAGCTGTTAAAGCTCCTGGATTTGGTGACCGTCGTAAAGCAATGCTAGAAGATATCGCAATCTTAACAGGTGGCGAAGTAATCACTGAAGAATTAGGTCGTGACTTAAAATCTGCTACAGTTGAATCTTTAGGACGCGCTGGTAAAGTTGTTGTTACAAAAGAAAACACAACTGTAGTTGAAGGTGTAGGAAGCACAGAACAAATCGAAGCTCGCATCGGTCAAATCCGTGCGCAATTAGAAGAAACAACTTCTGAATTCGATCGTGAAAAATTACAAGAGCGTCTTGCTAAACTAGCAGGTGGCGTACCAGTAATTAAAGTAGGTGCAGCAACTGAAACTGAGTTAAAAGAGCGCAAACTTCGCATTGAAGATGCACTTAACTCAACTCGTGCAGCAGTAGAAGAAGGTATCGTTGCAGGTGGTGGTACTTCACTTATGAACGTATACACAAAAGTAGCTTCTATCGTAGCTGAAGGCGACGAAGCAACAGGTATCAACATCGTACTTCGCGCACTAGAAGAGCCAGTTCGTCAAATCGCAATCAACGCTGGTCTAGAAGGATCTGTAGTTGTAGAGCGTCTAAAAGGCGAAAAAGTAGGCGTTGGTTTCAACGCAGCTACTGGCGAATGGGTTAACATGCTTGAGTCTGGTATCGTAGATCCAGCTAAAGTAACTCGTTCTGCACTTCAAAACGCAGCATCTGTTGCAGCTATGTTCTTAACAACTGAAGCTGTAGTAGCTGACAAGCCAGAACCAAATGCACCAGCAATGCCTGACATGGGCGGCATGGGCATGGGCGGTATGGGCGGAATGATGTAATTCCGTTTGTCCTAAAAAACATCCATTTCTATATAGAAATGGATGTTTTTTTATGTTTTTTTGAAAAGGAAATGAATTTCTGTAGAATTTTGTCGCTTTCTCTCTTGACCATATTGATACTTCATTGTTAGAATCTAGGAAGATAATATAAAACGATCCTTCATATATCCTCAATGATATGGTTTGAGAGTCTCTACCGGGTTACCGTAAACAACCTGACTATGAAGGCAGTGTGTCTTATATTTATAAAGAGCGGAGACTATCTTTCTTTATAAAGCCAGACCCCTGCCTTTTCTTTGTTATGAGACTAGAGGCGGAGGACTGGCTTTTTTTATTATATTGGTAATGCTTTTCGCCAAATTGGTGAAAATATTTATATACGAGAACTAACGTTGGGGTGATTATTTTGAAGAAACAACACGATACAATTATCGTTTTAGATTTTGGAAGTCAATACAATCAGTTAATAGCACGTCGAATTCGTGAGTTCGGTGTATACAGTGAACTTCATCCACATACAATTACTGCAGAAGAAATTAAAGCAATGAACCCAAAAGGGATTATTTTCTCTGGTGGACCAAATAGTGTATACGGTGAAGGTGCATTACATTGTGATGAAAAAATCTTTGAACTAGGTTTACCAATCTTCGGTATTTGTTACGGTATGCAGCTTATGACGCAACAATTCGGTGGTAAAGTAGAGCGTGCAAATCACCGTGAGTACGGAAAAGCTGTTCTTAAAGTAGAGAACGAATCAAAATTATATGCGAACCTTCCAGAAGAGCAAGTTGTATGGATGAGCCATGGCGACTTAGTAACTGGTTTACCTGAAGGATTCGTAGTAGATGCAACAAGTGAGTCTTGCCCAATTGCTGGTATGAGCAATGAAGCGAAAAACTTATACGGTGTACAATTCCACCCAGAAGTACGTCACTCTGAGCACGGTAACGATTTAATTAAAAACTTCGTATTCGGTGTATGTGGTTGTTCTGAAGGATGGAACATGGAGAACTTTATTGAAGTAGAATTAGAAAAGATTCGTGAAACTGTTGGAGACAAAAAAGTACTATGCGCACTTAGTGGCGGTGTAGACTCTTCTGTTGTAGCAGTATTAATTCATAAAGCAATTGGTGATCAATTAACATGTATTTTCGTTGACCACGGTTTACTTCGTAAAGGTGAAGCAGAAGGCGTTATGAAAACATTTAGCGAAGGCTTCCATATGAACGTTATTAAAGTGGATGCAAGAGACCGCTTCATGGACAAGTTAAAAGGTGTAGAAGATCCAGAACAAAAACGTAAAATCATCGGTAACGAATTCATTTACGTATTTGATGATGAAGCGTCAAAATTACAAGGTATGGACTTCTTAGCGCAAGGTACACTTTACACAGATATCGTTGAGAGTGGTACAGCAACTGCGCAAACAATTAAATCTCACCATAACGTTGGTGGACTTCCAGAAGACATGCAGTTCAAATTAATTGAGCCTTTAAACACGTTATTTAAAGACGAAGTACGTGTATTAGGATCTGAATTAGGAATTCCTGATGAAATCGTATGGCGTCAACCATTCCCAGGACCGGGTCTTGGTATTCGTGTATTAGGTGAAATCACAGAAGAGAAATTAGAAATCGTTCGTGAATCTGATGCGATTTTACGTGAAGAAATTATTAAAGCGGGCTTAGACCGTGAAATCTGGCAATACTTCACTGCGCTTCCTGGTATGCGTAGCGTAGGTGTTATGGGTGACGAGCGTACTTACGATTACACAGTAGGTATCCGTGCGGTAACATCTATCGACGGTATGACAGCTGACTGGGCACGTATCCCTTGGGACGTATTAGAGAAAATCTCTGTACGTATCGTAAACGAAGTAAAACACGTTAACCGTATCGTGTATGATGTAACGAGTAAGCCACCAGCAACTATTGAGTGGGAATAGTATTTATAAAAAGGTCCATCTATTGCTTATGCATAGGTGGATCTTTTTTATTTTGGTGTTAATACGAACGAAACTATAAAAGTTTATAAAAACGTTCGTTTTTAAATTGACAAAACTACTTCGTCGAGTTAATATGATTATGTAATTCAAACGAAAAGTGAATATTATGCCGTCGTATAATATCGGGGATATGGCCCGAAAGTTTCTACCTAGCTACCGTAAATGGCTTGACTACGAGGCGTTTTTATAAAGGTGAGGGGAATCTTATCTTTATTCATAGAACGCTTCCATGTATATATGCAATGGAAGCCTTTTTTATTTCTCGGGATAAAAGAGGGCTAGGGTGAAATACGGCGAGTAATCATATAACGGGGGAAACGTAAGATGAAACGCTATTTTCAGTTTGATGAGCTCGGTACGAATTATAAGACTGAGTTCATAGCAGGGTTAACGACATTTCTATCTATGGCTTACGTACTATTTGTCAATCCTGCTACGCTGTCGCTTGGAAATGTTAAAGGGTTACCAGCAGGTACAGGGATGGATCCAGGGGCAGTATTCGTTGCTACGGCATTAGCGGCAGCGATCGGTTCGTTAATTATGGGTATTTTCGCGAAGTATCCAATTGCTTTAGCGCCAGGTATGGGAATTAACGCGTTCTTTGCTTATACAGCAGTGTTAACGATGGGGATTCCATGGCAAACAGCAATTGCCGGAACATTAATGTCAGGTATTATCTTTATTATTCTTACTGCTTCAGGTATTCGTGAAAAAATCATCAATGCAATTCCATCGGAGTTAAAGTTTGCAGTGGCAGCAGGTATCGGATTGTTCATTGCATTTCTTGGATTCCAAAATGCCGGAATTATCGTGAAAAATGATGCAGTTCTTGTTGGGTTGGGGGACTTAACAAAGGGTACAACGTTACTAGCAATCTTCGGGGTTGTTACTACGATCATCTTCATGATTAAGAAAATTAATGGTGCAGTATTTTACGGTATGATTCTTACAGCGATCTTAGGAGTAGCAACAGGATTAATTGATACTCCGAAAGCTGTGGTGGGAGCAATACCGAGTCTAGAACCAACGTTCGGCGTGGCGTTAACGCACTTCGGAGATATTTTCACAGTTCAAATGGGGATTGTTATTATAACGTTCTTCTTTATCGATTTCTTTGATACAGCAGGTACGCTTGTAGCGGTTGCAAATCAAGCAGGATTAATGAAGAACAATAAATTACCACGTGCAGGAAAAGCGTTATTTGCAGATGCGATTGCAACTGTAATTGGTGCGATCTTGGGTACATCAACAACAACGTCTTACATTGAATCGTCTGCAGGGGTAGCAGCAGGAGGACGTTCTGGATTTACAGCAGTTGTAACAGCAGGATTCTTTTTACTGGCACTATTCTTCTCGCCATTACTAAGTGTTGTAACGCCAGCAGTAACGGCGCCGGCTTTAATTATTGTAGGAATCTTGATGGTTTCTTCCTTAGGGGAAATTGATTGGAAGAAATTCGAGATTGCAGTGCCAGCATTCTTTACAATTATCTCTATGCCACTTACGTATAGTATCGCAACTGGGATTGCGATTGGATTTATCTTCTATCCAATTACAATGGTAGTGAGTGGTCGTCGTAAAGAGGTTCATCCGATTATGTATGTTATGGGAGTTTTATTCGTACTATATTTCATCTACGTTCGTAAATAAAAGGGGTTTTTTAAAGGTCTAGACTTAAGGGGAGTCTAGACCTTTTTTGCGTCTTCAGAAAATCTTAAGGATTTCCGAGCGTTTTTCTTCAGAAGTTTTCCTATAATAGAAGTTAGGGATTAAAAAAGTGATGGGGGAGATATTGTGGCACACGAAACAATACTTGTCGTAGATGATGAAAAAGAAATTCGGAATTTAATTACAATCTATTTAAAGAATGAAGGATATAAAGTATTACAAGCAGAAGACGGAGAAGAAGGGTTACGTCTATTGGAAGAAAATGAAGTACATCTAGTCGTATTAGATATTATGATGCCGAAAGTGGATGGTATTCATATGTGTATGAAGGTAAGGGAAGCGAAAGAAATGCCTATTATTATGCTTTCTGCCAAAACGCAAGATATGGATAAGATTTTAGGATTAACAACAGGGGCAGATGATTATGTAACGAAGCCGTTTAATCCGTTAGAGCTAATTGCACGAATTAAATCTCAGTTACGCCGTTATATGAAAATGAATGGTTTCGCTATTCAAAATGAGGACGAGTTAGAAATTGGGGAGATGAAAATCAACATCTCGACCCATAAAGTTATTGTAGAGGGAGAAGAAGTGAAACTAACTCCGAGGGAATTTTCAATTTTAGAATTGCTAGCTAGAAATCCAGGTATGGTGTTTAGTGCGGAGCAAATTTATGAAAAGGTGTGGAACGAACGATCTTTCCAGTCTGATAATACTGTAATGGTGCATATTCGAAAAGTGCGTGAAAAGATTGAGGAGAATCCAAGGAAACCTAGATATATAAAAACAGTATGGGGAGTGGGGTATAAGATTGAAAAAGATATTTAATCCGTTTACTTATATAAGGAAAATAAGACAATTAATTGAGAAATTAGTAAAGAGCGTACGAAAGAGTATAAGGATTCAATTGATTACTACTTTTGCTGCTTGTGCGTTATTAGGAGTTTTGTCAGCAAAGGCAGCAGCACCGTTTTTTGAGAATGCGAATCGTCAAGCAACTATCGATTATCGGGCTGGTATGGAACAAATTAATCACCAAGCTCAAGGAGCGGCAAATAGTTCGGTTCATGAAAATAAATTAGAAGCTATATCAAATATGATCGAAATGGAGAACCAAAATTTAGAGCAAGGGTCTAGAGCTTTGAAGATATTGGTTACTGATGAAAGTGGCAAAGTTTTATATAAAACAAAGCAAGCGCAAGAAGAGCAAATCGATTTGCATAATACGATTCGTAATGCAGCATCATTCGCGATTAATTATACAGATGGTAGAAATGTATTTGAAAGTACAAGAAAAGAGTTTATATCTTTTTCACCTATTACTATTGATGGAAAGAATTTGTACATGTTTGTTAGTGGAATTCCAGAGGGAGAGGTAATATATGATACGCAAGAAGGACCATTCCCGTTTTTAATTGGTGTACTTGTATTCATTTTCTCTTTCTTCTATATAACAAAGAGAAAGATGAAGCAGATTGAAGCAATGGCACAAGGCGTAAAGGAAATAGAAAGAGGTAACTTAGCCTACCGCATTGAGAAAAAAGGTGAAGATGAGATTGCAGCTTTAACGGAGAATATTAATAATATGGCAGAAGAGCTTATGAATAATATAGAAAAGGAACGTAAATTAGAAAAGCAAAAGAATGAGCTTATCACAAATGTATCGCATGATTTGCGTACACCACTTACTTCTATTATGGGTTACTTACGATTACTTCGAGATTCTAAATATGAAAATAAAGAACAACACGATGAGTATACGAGAATTGCTTTTGCAAAGTCGGAGCAGTTAAAAAATTTAATAGAAGATTTATTTGAGTATACGAAGTTAACAAATGAACAAGTTGTATTAGAAAAACAAGAAGTA
>NC_004722.1:270000-272500 GCF_000007825.1 Bacillus cereus ATCC 14579
CCCAAGGGTTGGGCTGTTCGCCCATTAAAGCGGTACGCGAGCTGGGTTCAGAACGTCGTGAGACAGTTCGGTCCCTATCCGTCGTGGGCGTAGGAAATTTGAGAGGAGCTGTCCTTAGTACGAGAGGACCGGGATGGACGCACCGCTGGTGTACCAGTTGTTCTGCCAAGGGCATAGCTGGGTAGCTATGTGCGGAAGGGATAAGTGCTGAAAGCATCTAAGCATGAAGCCCCCCTCAAGATGAGATTTCCCATAGCGTAAGCTAGTAAGATCCCTGAAAGATGATCAGGTTGATAGGTTCGAGGTGGAAGCATGGTGACATGTGGAGCTGACGAATACTAATAGATCGAGGACTTAACCATATAATATGAAGCAAATGTTATCTAGTTTTGAAGGAATATGCCTTCATAGTTTGGTGATGATGGCAGAGAGGTCACACCCGTTCCCATACCGAACACGGAAGTTAAGCTCTCTAGCGCCGATGGTAGTTGGGACCTTGTCCCTGTGAGAGTAGGACGTCGCCAAGCAACTTTAAGACGAGTCAGAATGACTCGTCTTTTTTGTGTTTTATAACTTCTTTTCAAAGCTAAATATTTTGAAGTGCTTCTCGCTTTTCAAAAAGGTTTTTGAGTACGTAGCTATATAAGTTTTATTCAATTTCTTTCGTGATTCTTTATATGTAATTTAAGATTTTCTATTTTATTTCTTAAAGATAGGATTCATCAGTGTGTTAAAATAGTACAGTTGTTTTTGATGTACTTTAATATAAGAAGATTTAAGTTAGAAAAGGAGATAATATGAAAAAGATAAGTATAATTACTATAGTAGTCTTAGTCCTGCTAGTAATCGTGTATATGTTAGTTGGGAATTATTTTTATAACTACGCGTTAAATGCGAAACAAGAAAAAGAATTTTTGCAAGATAATCCTCATTTAGTAGAAACGGTAAATGCGTCGGGAGATGTATTGGCTGCAAATGAAGAAAAGAATGCAAACTTCGTATCGAAGTATAAACCTAACACATTAACTATACGTTCTTTCGATAAATTAAATTTAAAAGGTTATGAATATATGAATGAACCATCCAGTCATAAATGGGCAATTGTAGTTCATGGATACAATGGTAGAGCATCAGAAATGACGAAATATGTTCGTAACTTTTATGAACAAGGCTATAATGTCATAGCACCAGACCTTCGTGGACACGGAAATAGTGAAGGGGATTATGTTGGTATGGGCTGGCATGATCGTAAAGATGTTTTGATTTGGATTCAACAAATCTTGAAGAAAGACCCTAATGCTGAAATAGCTCTATTTGGTGTTTCAATGGGCGGGGCAACTGTAATGATGACTTCAGGAGAAGATTTACCTTCTAATGTTAAAGTTATTATTGAAGATTGTGGATACTCAACTGTTATTGATGAATTTACTTATCAACTAAAAGATTTATTCCATTTACCGAAGTTTCCTGTTATGAATGCGGCAAATATGGTTACTAAATTAAGAGCTGGTTACGATTTAGAAGAGGCTTCAGCTGTAAAACAAGTAGCGAAAAGTAAAACACCTATGTTATTCATTCATGGGGATGCTGATACATTCGTTCCTTTTGAAATGTTAGATGAAGTATATAATGCTGCAAAAGTAGAAAAAGAGAAATTAATTGTTCCAGGTGCTGGACATGGAGAAGCGGAGAAAGTAGATTCGAATAAATATTGGAATACTGTATGGAAGTTCGTAGGGAAGTATATTCCGGCATAATTAAAGTTGTTGCATTTATATAGACGATAATCGGAGGGATAATAGTTAATCCTTTTGATTATCGTTTTTTTTGTTAATTAGGTATTCTGCTATAAGTGTGTTTTTGTATGTACTATATGAAGGAGATAGAGCAAAAACTTTTGAATTCCTTAATCTCAGTGCTACAATGATTGAAAACTAAATGTTAATGAGGTGTTTTTATGAAAATTGAAGTATGGTCGGATTTTGTATGCCCATTTTGCTATATTGGGAAACGTAGATTAGAGATGGCTTTAGAGCAATTTCCATATAAGAAGGATGTTGAAGTTGAGTTTAAAAGTTTTGAATTAGACCAAAATGCTCCAATCTATTCTGGAACAAGTATTAATGAAGTACTTGCATCAAAGTATGGAATTAGTATTGAAGAAGCTAAGCGTAATAACGTACAGTTAGGAAATCATGCAGCTAGTATGGGTTTAAGTTTTAATTTTGATGAGATGAAGCCGACTAATACTTTTGATGCGCATCGTCTTGCGAAGTTTGCAAAGAATCAAGGGAAAGAAAAAGAGATTACAGAAAATCTACTTTTTGCATATTTCACTGAATCGAAAAATTTAAGCGATGTGGATACACTTGCTACTATCGCTGAAGCTTCAGGTTTAGATAAGCAAGAAGCTTTAAATGTTATTAATGATAAAAATGCGTATGCAAATGATGTTAGAATTGATGAAGCGATTGCTCAGCAATATCAAATTTCGGGAGTG
>NC_004722.1:277500-285000 GCF_000007825.1 Bacillus cereus ATCC 14579
AGCCCCCCTCAAGATGAGATTTCCCATAGCGTAAGCTAGTAAGATCCCTGAAAGATGATCAGGTTGATAGGTTCGAGGTGGAAGCATGGTGACATGTGGAGCTGACGAATACTAATAGATCGAGGACTTAACCATATAATATGAAGCAAATGTTATCTAGTTTTGAAGGAATATGCCTTCATAGTTTGGTGATGATGGCAGAGAGGTCACACCCGTTCCCATACCGAACACGGAAGTTAAGCTCTCTAGCGCCGATGGTAGTTGGGACCTTGTCCCTGTGAGAGTAGGACGTCGCCAAGCAACTTTAAGACGAGTCAGAATGACTCGTCTTTTTTGTATGCTTTCATACCTCTATCAATTGCATTTTTAACCCCTTCTAAATAAGAAAATCCATATTTTTTATCTGGCTCTAAGTAAGTTCCTTCCGCCCACTCGTTCCATGCGTTAATAAATAAAAACTCGCTGTTATAAAAAGAGTAAGTACGATGAATTTGCTTGCTTAAATATATGGTGAACTTTTCAGGGGTAGAACCTACAAAGATGCTGCTATTCGCGTTTTTACGTCGTGCAGTATTATCCCAATCAACAAAAGCCCCGGGAAATGTTTTTTTCTTTGGGAGCGATCGTTGTAATATATACATCCATACTTTATCGTAGTCCCAAACATTTAATTGCATATCAGAATCATATATTACCTTATTTATGTCTGAAGAGCTATCATGGGCAATTGTATAGAAAGGTTCAAACTGAATGCTGGCATCGAATCCATTTATATTAGGTAGTGGAAAACTGTTTAATGTTTCAGCAAAGTATATACCTTTTAAACCATTTGCTCGCGCTAATGCATTCCAGTAATTAAGCATTTTTTCACAATCAGGAATATGTCCTGGACGATAAATAATGAATAGAGGTTTATCATCTATATAAATATATCTCTCATCTTGGAAAGCCTGTAATAAATAATCAAAGTGTTCCTTCCAATCAGATATATCTCCGTAGTCTTGAGGCATTAATATATGTTTATCGAGACCATCCCAAGATTTTGTCCATGGTTCATTTGCCCAAGAAAGACAAAAAGGGAAGTCAGGTTCCTTCATCTTTAGTACCTCATTAAAGGGTGTTTCTAATAGTCTTTTTCCCTTAAACCAGTAATGATAATAACAAAAACCATATATACCGTATGCTTTAGCGATTTCCGCTTGCCACTTTCTTACGGAGGGGGTAGTTAAGTCGTAATAAAAATCTTGATAAGGTTCCCTAGGTTGATAATGTCCTGAAAATAAAGGTTGTGCACTTTTAGTATTTGTCCATTCAGTAAATCCTTTCCCCCACCATCGATCATTTTCTTTAATTTGATGGAATTGTGGTAAGTAAAAAGCGATTATTTTCAAGTTATATCCCCCTCATGTTTTTCGTAGTTCAAGTGTTGGGAAGTTATTCTTGATTTGGTGAAGCAATTTTAAAACAAGAGATATGTTATCTGTTTACTGTCTTTTTATGGTATGTATTGGATTTCTTTAAGCTTACTTAATTAAGAGAGTATTAGGTAATTTGATATATAGCTGAAATAGAAAGTGCTTTTCGTCATGAAATTTATTACGTTGAATGAAAGGAATTAAATTTTTTGAAGGACAAAGAGGGCCTGTGGTAATCGATTTACATCATCAAAAAAGTCTTGTAGCTTTAAATATTTCTCATAATGATTTTCAATATAAGTCCTAGGTATAACAGTTTCTCCGTAAAAACTACTATTTCTAACATCTCCTGCACCAGTAGGACTGTGAACAAATTTGCCGTTTTCATAATCCGAGATGGCGCGATGTATATCTGGAAAAGCTTGAGATAAAGTTTTATGCCATCCTGTTTGAATTAATTCAGGATGTTCTTGGAATTGTTGACAAAAATCAAGAAAATAGCGCGCTTGTGTTGTTGCGATGAAGATTCCACCAGGGCGAAGAACTCTTGAAAATTCTTTTACCCAATTTTCGGCAGTTGCTTCGGATAAATGTGAGAATACAGAATAAGCGAATATGATATCTAATGAATTGTCACTAATAAATTCTACAGGGGGATGTGGACTTGCTGTTTTATATATCCCTCTTCCTAGTGTTTCATTACAAAGTGTGATCATCGCAGGATCGACATCAATGCCAAGTAAATTTTGATCAGAGGCATCTTTAAATAAGAAGCGTATAATTCTTCCCCATCCGCAGCCGAAGTCTAAAACTTTACTTTCTTTATTCAAGGGAACCCCTAAATTTTGGGCGTATTCTTTTATATGTCTATAAAACAAATATGCTTCGTAAAGAGCATGTTCATAGGAAGCACCTACAAATTGTTTTTGAATTTCTTCAGGAGGAAACCTAGGTACGGGAACCCCATTTATCGTTGTTTGTGAACAACTTTGTATAAATAAATTTAGAAGTTCGACATCAGATAGTGAATTAACAAGATGATCAAAATCACTTCCTAACTTAAATTTATTCATTTGTTAAACCTCCGAATTATATAGTGATTAAACTTTATTTTCTTGCTTTTTACTAATAAAAACATGTAAAAATTCAGCATCTAACCCTAGTGATCTATCCTTTTGTAAATAAACAATGGTATACATGTTTGCGTGTGTATAAATATATTCAATCATATCCTGCCCCCAATCGAACGTTACTAAAGATCCATTCTCATCAATAGGGTTTCCATGATAAATGGGCTCTTCAATATATTCAATCACTTCTTGATTCATTCTTGCTCTTTGCACAGTTTTTGTGAGTGTATGATACCAAGGGACAGTAAATACATGAGCGCCGCCAGGTTTTAATACTCGTTCTATTTCTTTAAAGGCTTTGTTTGGCGTCATTACATGCTCAAAAACGTCTTGAGTAATGAATAAATCAAAAGATTCATCTTCAAAAGTCATGTCTTCTAAGTTCTCACATCTAATACCTTGAAAGTATTGGCCAAGAGG
Organism: Bacillus cereus ATCC 14579; assembly: GCF_000007825.1. Lineage (NCBI taxonomy): Bacteria > Bacillati > Bacillota > Bacilli > Caryophanales > Bacillaceae > Bacillus > Bacillus cereus. Next base: position 280,466 of record NC_004722.1, read on the forward strand.
ATAATTTTTAAAGTATTGAGAATAAGTATAGTTTTTACAGTTTTTTAATAGTAGCTGAGTTGTAATTCCTCCAGGAGAGGATTCGTGGATACTATAGGAATTCCATTTTGGAAAAAATGTATGCAAGGCATGGATTAAAGCTCGCTGCCTTGGTATAGAGTTACATGTAGAACATAAATAATGATCTCTAAGCCAATCATTATGCTCTATAAATGTAGCTTTCTTTTCGCAAATAACGCAGTACCCATTATTGTGTTTCAAATTGATTTCCACACGACATCCCTCCTATGTTAAATGCAATCTATTTATGGAAAGTATGATACACGTCAACAATCAGCGAAATCAAAGGGGGAATGGGTGAAAGTTAGGTATTTTTTAAAATTGCGATTAGGAGAAGGGAATAATCAGTTGAAGAGAACCCCCAATCGAATTAAAGTTTCACTTTATGCTATGCGATGCATCAGCTTTTATTCATGGGAAAATGTATAGACTTAAAATATCCCTTTCGTGTATGGGTACATTTCAAAATCCTGTGCGTATATTTCTGTAACTAAATCCATAGTTTCTTTATCATAAAAGCTTTCGTATGTTGGAAATCGTGGGAAGTCTGTATCTGTAATGCTAAGTTCTGCATAGCTCCCTGCATAAATCATCTTGTGTGCGCGATGATGATCTGAATTTGTAAGAAGTGCTAAAGGGGATTTTATCAAATCGTACGTGTGTTCTAGTTTGGTGATTTGTGTATTAAAATCTTCTAAAGGAATATAACATTGGATGAAGTTTTCTTCACCAGGGACGTATTGTTGACTAAAATGTATATCTAACGCTAGAGAATTGGAGCCGAATGCCTGAACGTAATATAAAAATTGTTTAAATGATATTCCTTGATTACTATATTTGTCATTATAAAAATAATGACGGATACTTTCCCATTGAGGGCTAGCATATGGGTTGTCAGCAAGTAATAGAAATGAGCTGACAGCCCTTGTATAGGGATTTCGCACAAGTTTACAAACATCCTTTTTACCCTCTAGAAGACCATTTTGTAACTCGGGTATGTAATTTGTATTGTTCTTATACACCCAGAACTCATAGTAATGAATAAAGTCATTGTATTTCTTTGCTTCAGTAAATAATCCGATTTGAAAAAAGAACCAATTAGCTAACGCGGTGCATCCGCTTCTATGACTCCAAAATAGTATAATCGGAAAGTCTTTATGGTAATGTGGAATTCGATCTTTATGTAGAATTACATGATTTAAAAGTTCTTGATTTATATTTTTCATGAGTTCAGCACTCCTTTTTGGGAAATTTGTGTATGTAGACGTTTTTTTTATGGGTTAAACAAGTGAGGATTGTTTATTAAATATATTCATGGGGATGAGTAAATATTATGAGTGTTTTTGCAGTCAACCTGAATAAGGAAGCTATTCTAAAATGAAAATATAAAATAAAGATAATGAAAATTTATAACAAACATACAATGATAAGAAGATGAATAATCGAAATGATCCAGTTTATTTGTGTATATTTTTAGGTTTGACGACGGGGAAAAATTTATTACTAGAGAGATGATATTATGAGGAAGAATAATTATTTAATAGTAGGTGGAAATAGTTTCATTGGTATCAACCTCGCATTGGGTTTATTGGAACAGGGGCAAAATGTAAAAGTATTTTCCAGACATATAAATAATTTTCCTCAAAATATTATAAGTGAAGTTGAATTTATTAAAGGTGATTTAGAAAATGTTGAGGATATATATAAGGCTTTAGTGAATATAGATATTATTATTTATTTAGCTGCGACGTCTAACGTAGCAACTTCAATTGAAGATGTTTTCGGTGATATTAATAGCAGTCTATTTTTTCTTAATTTCATGGAAAGTGTTAAAGATTTTCGTATTAAAAAAATTATATTAGCTTCTTCGGGAGGCACAGTTTATGGTGAACCTGAATATTTGCCTATTGATGAGAAACATCCATTAAGACCACTTTCCCCGTATGGAATAACAAAAGTTTCGCTGGAGAATTATTTGTATTTTTATAAGAGAAAATATGGAATAGATTATGTTGTATGTAGATATTCTAATCCGTATGGAAAATACCAAAACCCCTTAAAAAAAGTTGGGGCGATAAATTGTTTTTTGTACCAGCATCTCAGTAATGAAAGGATTCATATATATGGGAATCCAGAGGAGATTATTAGAGATTATATTTATATCGATGATTTAGTTGAAATTACTATACAACTAGCACAATTAAATCAATTGAAATCTTGCGTATACAATATAGGGAGTGGCAAAGGTCTTTCTTTAAAACGAATTATAGTGGAATTAGAGAAAATAACAGAAAGAAAAGTGGATTTTATCTGTTACAAACAAAAACAAGAGAACGTTCAAAAAATCATTTTAAATATTGATAAGATAAAACAAGAATTGAATTGGGAACCTAAAATAGATTTTAAACATGGGATTAGATTAAATAAGCTATGGATTGAAGAGTTCTTATATAGTAAAAAATAATAACCCACACTCTACTTGTATAAGCAGAGCGTGGGTTATTATTTTGCTTCTTTTTCTATAACCCAAAGGTCTTGATGTTCCCACCAAAATCCTTCAGTATACTTTTTGATAATTGGGTTATGGGGTAATAATTTAATTTTGTCACACACGTAAGAGGGACTAACTATCGTTTGTCCGTATTGATTCACATCTAAATCGAATTGTTCACTAGAAGAGAGAAACCAATAGCCCTTTTCATTTAAATTTGGAAACCCGAAGTATTTTTTGCTTTGATAGCCATGGGTTGTGAAAATGAATAAACCACCAGGTGAAACAGCGTTATACAATGTTTGCAGCCAACGAAACCAAGTTGTATCAGGCATATGAGAGAAAAAGGATAGACAAAAAACGATATCGTACGTAGAGGAGTCCAATTTTAACTGTTCAGGCTCAGGATGAGATAATATAGAAGAATTATTTAATTTGTTTTCAATAAAGGAAATAGCCTCTTCGTGTATATCGCAAGCGGTTATACTCAAATTCGCTTGTAGATTTAATAAATGACGTGTTACGCAGCCGTATCCGGATGCAAATTCTAACAATTTAATTGGATTGCCTGTAGGAGGATAAAGGGAAGTAATTAAGTTTAAGAGTATTTGTGCTGAGTTTTGCCCATCTTTAAAGTAGTAATCTATCGCTTCTTTTTTTGATGGGAAGACGGGATTAGTGACAATGAACTGAAAGATATGATCCTCAGGATGGATACTTGCATTTACATTATAGTTGTGTGCGATTTGAGAAATTAAATCTTTATGTTCCTCTATAAAGTCTTTCAAAGAGTATTCCTCCCTTAAGTAATAGTAGCAACTTACAAGAGATATTGATGGCATAGAAAGCACATGTTTAAATTTTTAAGTATGCTTTAAGATGCTTTCTATATGTATACATTTTCATTTTAGAAATGTCGTCGATAGTAAATCTTTCTTTAATGAAATTTTGCATTTGTACAACTTCATTGTAATGGGAGTATGAATCTTCTGTTCTCGTTACGCTATTTAAATGTCGTCTATGATAGTTTAAGGGGGATGGATTGAAGTAAATATCTCCCTCTGTAAGAAGAGAAACATAGAAAAACCAATCACCAGCTATTTTGAACTTCTCTAACTGTTTTTCTGTTTTCTTCATATCTATATTTTTAAAAACTACACTTGAAACATTAGGTATAGTGTTTTTGATAAGTAACGTATCTTGTATTTCTTCGACGCCTTTTCGAAAATAGGGGCCTTTCCATTTTTCTTTATCGATATCATTTGTGTAATTTAAATAATGATTAGCCAATACATTTCCTTGTTCATCAATTTGTTTTGATTGTGTGTAACTTAAGGTAATATTGTTATTTATATAAAACCCCTGTATCACCTCTTGTAAAAATGTCTTATCGCATAAGTCATCGGCCTCTGCGATCCAAATATAATCACCAGTTGCTGCAGAGACTCCTTTTATCCATTGTTTAAATACGGAACCAGAGTTTTTATCATTAATAATCTGTTGAACCTTCAGGTGGGGCTTATTTTCTTTTGAGAGCAGCTTTTTAAAAGTTGATACGCTATGATCAGTGGAGGCATCGTCTAAGAAAATTAGTTCGTAAAGAGGGTAGGTTTGGTTTAAGATTGATTCGATTCGAGCAGGTAAGTATTTTTCATAATTATAGTTCGGTATGATTACACTTATCTTTTTGTAATTATGTTCGAGAAGATCTAGTAATTGATAAATGTAATTAAGAAAATTGAAGTTTTTTTCGATAAGTTCTTGGCCAAAGCTTCCCTTTTGTAATCGTAATCCCTCATCGTGAATAAATTCATATATTTTCTCTAGCATTTTGGGTAAATTTAAAAAATCTACTAAGGCACCAGTTTTTTCTGTAACAACATCTTCAAAACCTCCAGCATTTTTAAACCCTATAACAGGAAGTTTTGCATCTAATGCTTCTAAAACAACATTTGGAAAAGGATCTTCCCTTGAAGTTAATAAG
>NC_004722.1:290000-292500 GCF_000007825.1 Bacillus cereus ATCC 14579
GAAAGGTGTAACGATTTGGGCACTGTCTCAACCAGAGACTCGGTGAAATTATAGTACCTGTGAAGATGCAGGTTACCCGCGACAGGACGGAAAGACCCCGTGGAGCTTTACTGTAGCCTGATATTGAATTTTGGTACAGTTTGTACAGGATAGGCGGGAGCCATTGAAACCGGAGCGCTAGCTTCGGTGGAGGCGCTGGTGGGATACCGCCCTGACTGTATTGAAATTCTAACCTACGGGTCTTATCGACCCGGGAGACAGTGTCAGGTGGGCAGTTTGACTGGGGCGGTCGCCTCCTAAAGTGTAACGGAGGCGCCCAAAGGTTCCCTCAGAATGGTTGGAAATCATTCGTAGAGTGCAAAGGCATAAGGGAGCTTGACTGCGAGACCTACAAGTCGAGCAGGGACGAAAGTCGGGCTTAGTGATCCGGTGGTTCCGCATGGAAGGGCCATCGCTCAACGGATAAAAGCTACCCCGGGGATAACAGGCTTATCTCCCCCAAGAGTCCACATCGACGGGGAGGTTTGGCACCTCGATGTCGGCTCATCGCATCCTGGGGCTGTAGTCGGTCCCAAGGGTTGGGCTGTTCGCCCATTAAAGCGGTACGCGAGCTGGGTTCAGAACGTCGTGAGACAGTTCGGTCCCTATCCGTCGTGGGCGTAGGAAATTTGAGAGGAGCTGTCCTTAGTACGAGAGGACCGGGATGGACGCACCGCTGGTGTACCAGTTGTTCTGCCAAGGGCATAGCTGGGTAGCTATGTGCGGAAGGGATAAGTGCTGAAAGCATCTAAGCATGAAGCCCCCCTCAAGATGAGATTTCCCATAGCGTAAGCTAGTAAGATCCCTGAAAGATGATCAGGTTGATAGGTTCGAGGTGGAAGCATGGTGACATGTGGAGCTGACGAATACTAATAGATCGAGGACTTAACCATATAATATGTAGCAATGTTATCTAGTTTTGAAGGAATATGCCTTCATAGTTTGGTGATGATGGCAGAGAGGTCACACCCGTTCCCATACCGAACACGGAAGTTAAGCTCTCTAGCGCCGATGGTAGTTGGGACCTTGTCCCTGTGAGAGTAGGACGTCGCCAAGCAAGAACCTAAGTCATTTTGACTTGGGTTTTTTTGTGTTTATTTTTATTATTTTTAATTTAAAGGTAAGAATTACCTTTTCAAGAATATAGTCCAGATGTAAAAAGAATGTTTGTGATCTTACATAACCTTTTGTGCTTTTAAAGGATTTTACATTAGAAAAAATCTATAATTAAGGTAGTTAACATATATTTTTGATGGGTGTGGGGAATTATGAAAGAAATATGCATGTTATTAGTGGCTGTTATATTATGGGGCACAGCCATTGCGCCAACAAAATGGGCGTTAGAATCTATTCAGCCGTTTACTTTGTTATTTATTCGTCTTTTCTTTGCAGGTGGAATTTGTATGATATTCTCATTTAAGGAACTACAAAAATCAGTTGTACATAAAAAAGTTCCATGGAAAAGAATGAGTTTGTTAGCTTTTACCGGTGTAGCTGGTTATTTTATGTTTACATCCTACGGCATTTCTTTAACCAGTGGATTACATGTGAGTATTATAGATGCTGCGTTACCATTGGTTACAATTCTTTTTTCAGCACTCTTTTTAAAAGAGGAAATTCGATTGAATTATTGGATAGGAATTATATTGGGTGCTATAGGAGTACTCTTTATTACGATTCCATCTAAAAGTGCTAATCAAGAAGTGTCCTTAATAGGAGATATACTAATATTATTAAGTACTTTTCTATTTGCTTTCTACACAGTTTTGCTAAAACGACCAAAACAAGAACAGTATTTATCAAACGAGGTTTTTACAACATTAACTTTAATTATTGGAGCTGTTATTCTCTTACCGTTTGCACTGGTAGAAATTTTTTATTACGGTCTCCCAAAGGTTGAAACTTGGAAAACGGTACTTAGTGTAATATACCTTGTTATTGGAGCAACAATTTTAGCGTATTGGTTTTGGAATAAAGCGCTAGAGAGAGTTTCAGCATCAGTAAGCGGATTATATTTAAATGCATTACCATTAATAAGTATTATTACTTCAATTATTCTATTAAATGAATCTCTGACATGGAGAGTAATAATGGGAGCGAGTTTAGTCTTAATTGGAGTAGGATGGGCGGATAAGCAAAAGTTATGTAATCTATTAAAAGGTAACAAGGTGGAGAATAGAGACTGTTAAACAGTATGATTTATATAATTGAAATGTTAAAAAGATACCTTATATATGAGGTATCTTTTTTATTTAGCAAAGATAATAGACTAAAGTTAGTATGGATATTCTTTGCTGTATTTATATGTGTCGAAATCATTTTGAAATATTGTTTGGACAAGTTGTATACATTCAGTATCATAAAAGCTTTCAAAAGTTGGATGACGTGGAAATAAAGGATCAGTAATATCGCCTTCGCTAAAATTCCCTTTATAAATCATGGCGGGAGTTTGATGATGCCA